>CAZJZF010000026.1:0-696 GCA_964550385.1 uncultured Lentimicrobiaceae bacterium
AAGTTTTTCAAAATCTCACCCTATGAATGATACTTCTGCCATTTTGGTAATTTATACCGGAGGCACTATAGGAATGGTGGTGGATTCGGAATCAGGAGTTCTGAAACCCCTTGATTTTGAGCGGTTGTACCAGTATATCCCCATTCTCAGCTCTTTTCCCTTTAAGATAGATTGTGTATCGCTCGATCCAATTATCGATTCGTCGGACATGAATCCCTCTTTTTGGGTAAGGCTGGCAGAGTTGCTTGAAACCCATTATGAAGCATACGATGGCTTTGTAATTCTGCACGGCTCCGATACAATGGCCTACACAGCTTCTATATTGAGTTTTATGCTCGAAAACCTCAATAAAGCAGTAGTGCTTACGGGCTCCCAGCTGCCATTGGGAATGCTCCGTACCGATGGGAGGGAAAATTTTATTACCGCTATAGAGATTGCCGCTTCGCGATACCAGGGTAACGCAACGGTTCCGGAAGTTTGCATCTATTTCGAAAGCAAGCTATACCGGGGCAATCGTACTACCAAACTTCATTCAGGCGACTTCGATGCCTTCTTTTCAGGCAACTATCCCTGCCTGGCAGAAGCAGGAGTTCATCTGAAGTTTAATCATCCCCACATCCGAAAAACCAACTTCAAGAAGCTCAAGGTTTATAAAGATCTGAGTACCGATCTTGCCATCCTGAAACTCTATCCCGG
>CAZJZF010000026.1:706-12635 GCA_964550385.1 uncultured Lentimicrobiaceae bacterium
TGTTACAGATCAAGGGGCTGCGGGCTGTGATCCTGGAAACATTCGGCACCGGCAATGCTCCCACCGATCAGTGGTTTCTGGATATGCTACGTGAGGCTATCCGTAAGAAGATTATTCTTTATAACGTAACCCAGTGCAAGGCCGGAGGGGTGGAAGCGGGAAGATACCTCACCGGCAGGTCATTGGTTGACATAGGTGTGGTGAGTGGAATGGACATTACTACGGAAGGTGCCCTGGCAAAGCTGATGCATCTTATGGGCAGATACGATCATCACGAAAAGGTGAAGGAAATCCTTCCGGTTTCCATTCGGGGCGAAATAACCCCCGGATGAGTGAACCGATAACGGGATGAAACCTGCCTTTAACTGGCCTGTACAGGCATGGCAGCATAAAAATCGGCTAAAAACGTTGCATTATTAAATAAAAGTAACGAGATAATAAGAACATTTTTTTTGTAATTTAGCCGCGCTAAATCGGGAGAAATAGCACGTTCTCAGCAAGCGACGGGAGAGATGGCCGAGTGGTCGAAGGCGCGCGCCTGGAAAGTGCGTATACCCCAAAAGGGTATCGAGGGTTCGAATCCCTCTCTCTCCGCAAAGAAAACACATGGTAAAACCACAATCAACAGATTGATTCCCTTATCAATAACGATATACGGCACACAAAAAAGTAAACTCAATAAAAAAAACAAACCAAAATGAAAAAAGTATTTGTTTTAATGGTTATTGCGCTTCTGATGGGATTCAGCATTGAGAATGCCCAGGCACAGAAAAAGGATGCCCCGAAAGCTAACACAGAAGTAACCCAGGCTGCTCCGGTCGATACGGTAGCTCCTGCCGAGGAAGCAGCTCCTGCAGCTGTGCCCGCTGAGGAAGCAGAAGTGAAAAGTTTTCATCAGGTGCTGAAAGAGAAATTTATTGAAGGAAGTCCCGGTTTTATGGCGATCGTCCTTCTTGCCCTGGTGCTGGGTCTTGCCCTTGCCATAGAAAGAATTATTTACCTGAACCTTGCCACTACCAATACCCAGAAACTATTGCAGGAAGTGGAAGCTGCACTTGAGCGCAAGGGGATTGATGCTGCCAAGGAACTTTGCAAAAATACCGCAGGTCCGGTTGCCAGCATTTTCTATCAGGGGCTCGACCGCTACAACGAAGGACTCGATGTAATTGAAAAATCCATCGTTTCCTATGGCAGTGTGATGATGGGACGTATGGAAAGGAATGTTTCCTGGATATCCCTCTTCATTGCCCTTGCCCCAATGCTCGGGTTTATGGGTACAGTAATCGGGATGATCCAGGCTTTCGATGCCATTGAAAAAGCCGGTGATATCTCCCCGCAAATCGTTGCCAACGGTATCAAGGTGGCTCTGCTTACCACTGTGTTTGGTCTTATCGTTGCCATGATCCTGCAGGTATTCTACAACTATATCATTGCAAAGATCGATAGCCTGGTGAATGACATGGAAGACAGCTCCATCACCTTTATGGACATCCTGGTGAAATACCACGCCAAGCAGAAATAATGACCTGTTGCCAGGTTCGTTCTACCGGAGTCTTCTTACGGTGAATGGCCGGCTAACAAAATAAATAAAATCGCAATGAGAAATACCATTCTTAAAGCAGCCAAAGTCCTTACCGGGGTTATCATCGGCTTTGCTGTGGTACTTACCGCCATACTGATGGCAAGGTCCGACAGCGAAATGTCGAAAGATCTGGTGCTGGCATACCAGAAAATCGGACTTACCCTCGACATCTTCACCATAGGAACATACATTATCGCCGGGCTTGCAGCCCTCCTGGTAATCGTTCTTTCTATCTACAATCTGTTTGTCAACCCCAAAGCAGCCAGAAATGCCCTGATCGGTGTGGGTGCACTTGCGCTGATCATCGTGGTTTCTTTCCTCCTCGCTACTCCGGATATTGATCCTGAATTTGTGATCAATATATCCGAAAATGTGGAGGTTACACCGGCATTGTCGAAACAGGTCGGAGCAGGTCTTGTTGCAACCTATATCCTGGGTGCACTATCCGTTCTGGCAATCATCTATACCTGGATATCCAAACTCATAAAAGGCTAAAAAACTATTTGCTATGGCCAGACCAGTCAGTAGTATTAACGCGGGATCTATGGCGGATATAGCTTTTCTGCTGCTGATCTTTTTCCTGGTAACTACCACCATGGATGTGAACCAGGGGATCAACAGGTTGCTGCCGCCTGTCATTACCGGTGATGAAAAACCACCTCCAATCAAAAAAAGAAATGTTCTTGTCGTTTTGGTAAATTCTGCCGACCAGCTTCTGGTAAACAACAAGTTTATGGAGATTGGGGACCTGCGACGTGAAGCCGTGGATTTTTTCACCAACCCATTGAACAGTGAGGAGCTTCCTGAAATGGAACTCATCTCAGAAAAGATAGCTGAAGCCAGAATCAGTGGGGATACAGCCAAGTACAACAAGTGGAAAAAGGCTTTTGATGTGCTTGGAGAAGATGTAAAAGTTTCCAAAGGGGTAATCTCTCTCCAGAACGACAGGGGCACCACCTATAAGATGTACATCCAGGTGCAGGATGAACTTGCCAGGGCTCTGTCTGAGGTAAGAAATGACCTGGCTATGCGTTTATGGGGGGTAAAATTCACTGCTTTGAAAGAAGAAACAGCCGCCGAAAGAATCGAAGCCATTCAAACGGTAATTCCTGCCGCCATTTCTGAAGCTGAACCCAAAAATATCGGAGGACAGAAGTAACATGGCAAAATTCAGAAAGAAAAAAGCCGCAGGACAACAGGAGATTAATACCGCCTCTCTGCCTGACATCATCTTTATGCTCCTTTTCTTTTTTATGGTAACCACCACAATGAGAGAGGTGAGCCTGTATGTAAAACTCAAAGCTCCGGAGGCTTATGAAATCCAGAAACTGGAAAAAACCAGCCCGGTGAGCTATATCTATGTGGGGAAACCCCTCCAGCCTGCCCTTTTTGGTACCGACGACCGGTTCCAGTGCAACGACCAGTTTAAGGATGTGGACGAGATTGCCGGATGGGCCATTCAGGAGCGCCAGATTCTGCCTGAAGATAAGAAAAACAAGATGACGGTAGCCTTAAAGGTGAACGAGGAAACCAGTATGGGTCTTGTTACCGACATCAAGCAGGAACTCAGGAAGGCACAATCCTACAAGATCAATTACACTACACGGAAGAAACAGAAGTAATTCAGTTTCTTTCAAGCGATTTCTCAGCAAAGGCTGCCCCTGGGGCAGCCTTTGCTGATTTTATCGGAAGGATTCACGGGGTTTTTCGTAGAAATAGATCAGATAACAGATTGCACCGGTAAGCGTAATGCTTAACATCACCTGCAGCATACTGCTATATTGCCCGAACTCTTCATAGCCGGTTTGCAAAACGCCTTTCTGTGCAAGAAACTCCACCAAAACTGCCGATCCGTTGTTGATGAAATGGGCAAGTACCGGCACCCAGATACTCCCTGACCATACCATCAGGTATCCGAACAGCAATCCCAGAAAAAACCGGGGGATAAAACCCTGAAACTGGAAATGAAAAAAGCTGAATGCCAATGCTGTAACAACCACTGCCAGGTGTGTATTCCTGAAACCTTGTCTCAGATGCTCCTGCAATATACCCCTGAAAAAGAGCTCCTCACCGACGGCAGGAATCACTGCAATCATCAGCAGATTCAGTAGAAAACGCCCCTTACTATGGTTGCCAAAGAACAGCTGAAGCAAGGCACCCGCATTCTCTTCGGCATGCACCAGCATTTCGGGCAGCGGAATTTTCAGGTTGATTTCCGTAAGCCAGGATACCAGAGGGAGTGAAAGAACCACTACGGCAAAAGTCATCAGGATGGTAAATACAGCAGGCTTTCGTGCACCCCATATCCCACTTTGCGGAGTAAATTTGCGCATAAGCCAGATGTACAGAATGGTGGGTATCAGAAAAATAGCCGCCTGGGAGGAAATTTGTGTGATATAGAGGATTGGAATGATGTAGCCGGGAATATTATCCGGCATCGTATCGGTGTTTCCTGCATCACGCAGGAACTGCAGAGTTTCCTGCAATGCCGGATAGCCATAAAGCAAAATGGCAAGGAGTTGACCTGCAAGCGAGAACAGAATAAGCGACATTACGGTGAGTATGCCGAAAAACAATAACCGTATCCAGATATTTTCGGCCATTACAGCCGCGAAAAAACGCTTCATATACAGGGGAACATTCAGGGGCAAAGGTATGCAAAAGAAAGGTGTTTCCCTTTTGTTATCTTTGCAGGATGTTGCAGATAGGCTCCGTTAAAGTGGATGGATTCCCGGTACTGATGGCTCCCATGGAAGACATCAGCGATCCGCCTTTCCGAAAGATCTGTCACCGATTCGGTGCCGACATTGTATACACGGAATTCATCTCATCCGAGGGTCTGGTGCGCGATGCGGCCAAGAGCCTGCATAAGCTTGATATCAGTGATGATGAGCGCCCCGTTGGGATTCAGATTTTTGGAAAGGATCCGGATATCATGGCAGAGGCTGCCCGGATAGCCACTTCTGTAAAACCCGACTTAATCGATATCAATTTCGGTTGCCCGGTGCGAAAGGTGGCAATGAAAGGGGGAGGAGCAGGTCTGCTGAACGATGTGCCACGTATGGTTGAAATTGCACGTGCCATGGTCAGAAGCACCCATCTGCCGGTAACAGCAAAAACCCGACTGGGATGGGATGAGAACCATAAAAACATTTTCGACATCGCACTAAGACTTCAGGACGAAGGGATTGCCGCCCTCACCATCCATGGGCGTACAAGGGCTCAAATGTATAGGGGCCAGGCCGACTGGACGCTGATTGGCAAAGTGAAGGAACATCCGGCGATCCGTATTCCGGTAATCGGGAACGGCGACATTACTTCAGCTCCTGTTGCCCTGGAGATGCAGCAAAAATATGGTGTAGATGGGGTAATGATTGGCAGGGCAGCAGTAGGGAACCCGTGGATTTTCAGGGAGATCAGGCATTTCATTGCCACCGGGGAAGAAATTCCTCCACCCTCACTTCAGGAGAGAGTAGATGTTTGTAGCGAGCATCTGTTGTCTGCTGTTCAATGGAAAGGTGAAAAGCTGGCACTGTTCGAAATGCGGAACCATTACAGCCAATACTTCAAAGGGATTACAGGGGCAAAAGAGTACAGAAGAGCCCTGGTAACAAACAACTCCCTTGAACAGATACTGGCACTTCTTAATTCATGGCAAAACTACCTGAAAGAGGAATCATAGAAATTACAACCATATGCTTATTGGAAACAAGGCTTTTCGTTCCATCTGGCTGCACCCCGATAATCCGGGAGTAGTGCAAACCTTCGACCAGCGGAAACTTCCGTTCAGGGTGGAGATTGTGGATCTCTCTTCACCTCAGGATGCCTTCGATGCCATACGGTCGATGCTGGTACGCGGGGCACCGTTGATTGGGGCAACAGGAGCTTTTGGGCTATATCTGGCCACACTGTCACAAGAACGTGAGGCGGTTCAGGATCGCATGCAGTGGCTTGCCCAATGGAAAAGCAGACTGCTGAGTGCAAGGCCCACTGCAGTAAATCTGCAATGGGCATTGGAGAGGGTCTATTCCCGGATAACACTTTGCCATGATGTAAAAGAAATTCCTTCCACGGCACTGGTTGCTGTTTATGGAATATTGGAAGAGGAGGTAACAATGTCGAGGCAGATCGGAGAGCATGGACTGAAGTTGATCCGGGAGATCAGTGACCGCAAGGGGGGCGCACCGGTAAACATCCTTACCCATTGCAACGCCGGCTGGATCGCCTGCATCGACTATGGTACGGCTACAGCGCCCATCTACCTGGCAAAGGAACAGGGTATTCCTGTTCATGTTTGGGTGGATGAAACCCGCCCCAGGAACCAGGGTGCCAGGCTTACCGCCTGGGAGTTAAGTGAGAACGGCATTCCTCATCATTTGATTGTCGACAATGCCGGTGGGCACCTGATACAGCATGGCATGGTAGATATGGTGATTGTTGGCTCAGACCGAACCACCCGAGAAGGGGATGTGGCCAATAAAATCGGCACCTATCTGAAAGCACTGGCAGCCAACGACAACGGAATCCCGTTTTATGCCGCATTGCCATCATCCACCATCGATTGGGAGATACGCAATGGAATGTTGGAAATTCCCATTGAAGAGCGTGACGAAGAAGAGGTGTTGTTTGCTGAAGGTTGGGACGGAGCAGATATCAGCCGCATCAGGGTTACAGATGAAGCAACACATGCTGTAAACCATGGATTTGATGTAACCCCTGCCCGCCTGGTAACAGGCATCATCACAGAACGGGGCATTTGCCCGGCCACCGAAGCAGGATTGCTGGGGTTCTTTCCTGAGAAAAAATAAGCACCTCACCCCCCTGCCCCCTCTCCTGAACGGAGAGGGGGAGAAAAACCATTTTATAAGTTGAAACGAATTAATCTATAAGCAACGCCATCAATCTTCAGAAACAATGAACCACAATGAGGAAGGATACATAAAGTTTGAATGTCACTGGACGGAGGCACCTGCAGTGATTCCGGACGCCATATTTCGTAAAGTGAATGCAGCCCGCAGCACGATGCTAGACAAGGGGCTGATCGGCTGTTACGATAACGGGATCGGGTTTGGAAACATCAGCATCCGTGACACTGAAAACGGGAATCAATTTTTTATTACCGGTTCTGCTACCGGACAATATAAAGAGGGAACCCCTGCCATTTACGCTTTGGCAGAAAAATGGGACATCGTTGCAAATACACTCTGGTGCTCCGGTCCGGTCAGGGCATCTTCGGAGTCGATGTCGCATGCCATCATTTACGATACCCTGCCGGAGGTTAAGTGTGTGATTCATGTCCATAGCCTTGAACTCTGGAAAAAAGCTATTGAAATCATTCCGTGTACTCCGGAAGAGGTGGCATACGGCACTCCCGAAATGGCTCTGGCTATCAGGGACCTGATCCGGAAGGAGAAGATGCAGGATCATGGTATCCTGGCCATGAAAGGGCACGAGGAAGGAATAGTGATGTTCGGCAGAGATGCAGAAGAGGCGGAAAGGGAGTTGGGTGTGCTGGCGTAAATCCGAAAGTGGGATTCGAACCTCCGGCCTCCACGCCGCGGCGTGGCGCGCTACCAGGCTCCGCTATTCAATGAAACTTCTTAAGAGTGCTATTTCTTCTGCCCAGATATCCTCATCGGGAGTTTCCAGGATCAGTGGCATATCATCGAATCTGGGGTCATTCATGATCCTTTTAAAAATCCCAATTCCAAGAGTTCCGACGCCAAGACTGTCGTGCCGGTCAACGCGTGAACCGTAAGCTTTCTTAGAATCATTGATATGCATACCTTTCAGGTAGGAGAAACCGATTAACCGGTCGAAATGATCAAAGGTTTCGTCGAATCCTGTTTCACTTACAATATCATATCCAGCGGAATAGGCGTGGCAGGTATCGATGCAAACTCCTACGCGTGATTTGTCTTCAACATGCTCAATGATGCAGCTAATCTGCTCAAACGTATGCCCCATATTGGTTCCCTGACCTGCTGTATTTTCGATAACTGCAGTTACCCCATTGGTTTTGCTCAGGGTGATATTGATGGATTCGGCAATTCTTTTCAAGCAATCCTCCTCTGATATTTTCTGAAGATGACTGCCGGGGTGAAAATTCAGGCGATCAAGCCCCAGTTGCTCACATCTTTGGATTTCATCCAAAAACGCAGCCCGTGATTTCTCCAAACCTTCCTGCTCAGGATGTCCCAGGTTGATCAGATAACTATCATGAGGGAGAATCTGAAAAGGCCTGAACTCGTGTTTTTCACAGAGATCCCTGAAATTTTTGATGGTTTCTTTTTCAAGGGGTTTGCTATACCACTGCTTTTGATTTTTAGTAAAAAGTGCGAAGGCATTGGCATTGATTTTTATAGCATTAAGCACTGCCTGATCAACACCACCTGAAGCACTTACATGGGGTCCGATATATTTCATAGGGTTTCATTCTTGATACACATCAAAGGAACAAAATAAATTGTAATTTTGTTCCCTCGTTTCCGAAGATCGGGATGTAGCGCAGCCCGGTAGCGCGCTTCGTTCGGGACGAAGAGGCCGGAGGTTCGAATCCTCTCATCCCGACTCAGAATCAGCCCGTGTCTCATCACGGGCTTTTCTTATGGAAGACATTCATTATGTGTACATCATCAGAAGCCTGAAATCTGGCTTCTATTACACCGGCTGTTCCTCTGATCCGGAAAGAAGGCTCGTAGAACACAATTCAGGGCAAACCAATGCAACCAGAGGGAAAGGGCCTTGGATCCGGATTTATTTGAGTGATACGCTTTCGCTGGTTGAAGCAAGAGCACTTGAGCAAAAAATCAAAGGTCGTGGGGCTGGACGCTTTTTGGAAGATATTGCAAAGTAGCGCGCCACGCCGCAGCGTGGAGGCCGGAGGTTCGAATCCTCTCATCCCGACTCAGATATTGATCAGCATAGAATCTTCCATGTTTCTAATATCCGACATATACCCATGGTGCAATTCCGGGCTTAAATGCACGAAAATTTAAGGATTTATAACCTAAAGTAAAACTTGAAAGCTATGCTGCACAGGCACTGATTACCTATTCCTTAATGATTTTAAAGGATTGTGACTGGCCTTGATTGCAATTTACGAGGATAAAATATACACCAGCTGGGAATTCACTAAGGTTTATTCTGCTATCCTCTTTTGATAAGTAGAATCTTTGTATCAATACACCCTGATAGCTGTATACATCGGCAATTTTTTCCCTTTTTATCTTGTCATAAATGAAAATATCACCCGATGTCGGGTTGGGGAAAATCGATACCGGTTCTGCTTCAGGTTCGTCGATGCCGATGGTTTTCAGCAAATGTTCGCAGTCCTGGGTGTGAGGGTTATAAAGAGGGAATGTACTATCCTGAAAGCATTTAAACCTGAAAAACGCCCAGTCAACCACAGCGGTTATCGAATCGCACTGATACCGATCGGGAAACAAGGTTTGAAATTGGTCATAAACAGTGCTCATCAGCCCGAACCTTTCAACGTATTTTCCTCTGAACCCTATCGCAGAATTGGAAGATGGTTCCAGCGTGATGGTTCTGTATCTTACGCTGTTTATCACAACGCTTCCGGTATCCGTAACAAAAATTCGGGACGTATCATCGCACTCTGCGTAGGTTCCACCAGGATTCACCACTGAGACAACCCAGTTGTCACCAATTGATGCACCGAAGTTATAGAGTACAAAAAAGTTATTGTTGTTCCACCAAAACACTGTATCTCCCGATACACTGGTAAACTGGTCTTTTAATTTGGATGGTCCTATCAGGACGGTTTGTCCGAGATGATTTTTGACAAACCAGTAATCCATGGTTGTGATTTTCTGGCATATACGACCCTGGATCAGGGTGTCTTTTTCGTATTCCATTTTATCGAAGCCATTCAATGGCAGCCAGTAATCGTAATGCCATACTGCTCCGGGCTGCACCCAAACCTGACCCTTCACAAGGTTGAGCCCGAAAAGGATAACCAATAGTGTGAAGATGATCTTTTTCATGGATTGAATCGATTAGTATTCACAAATGTAATATGATTTCGGTGCTTTTGGATCTACTGATCTGAAATCGCAGATATTATAAAGGAGCCCATTCCGAAAAATCAAATTATTCCAAGAAATCGAAATATGGCATGGCTCTGATGTTTGAAGCAGAACGTAGTAAAACCTGAAGACATGTTGACTTTCAATATATCTTCAGGTAGAGATAATTACAAGTCATTCTGAAGCTTTTTTCTAGACAAAAGCTTCAGAATGCATCAGTAATGGGTCAGGCGTTCTATAGTTTACAGTGTCGTCACAATCCTGAATCCCACAAAATTGTAAGAGTATTCAGGGTTCAGGTTGTTTCTTTTGGCCGACCGCAGCAATGTGCCGCCACTGTACCAACCGCCTCCCCTGAAAACTTTGGTGCTGCCGGTTGCAGGACCCTGCGGATTACTGGCGGCATTGGCAGGATAGGGTCCGTACCAGTCGCTGCACCATTCCCAAACGTTTCCGTGCATATCAAAAAGCCCCCAGGCGTTCGCGGTAAAGCTTCCCACCGGAAGGGTTTGCCGCCTGTACTCTCCGCCGGTAAATTCACCGTAAGGCTTTGTGCCATTGTAGTTTGCCTGTAAAGTGGTGAGTTGGGTGCCTGAATGAAAGGTCGTTGTACTGCCTGCCCTGCAGGCATATTCCCATTCTGCCTCGGTGGGGAGCCTTCCTCCCATCCAGGTTGCAAATGCATTGGCATCATGCCAGCTTACATTCACAACAGGCCTGTCGCCTCTGCCCCAGCCACTATCGTCAGGCTTTTGTCTTCCGGTAGCATCGCAGAAAAGGTCGTATTGGGCAAAGGTGATCTCTTTGCTGCTCATCTTAAAGGCATCCAGCGTAACATTCACCTGGGTCTCATCATCAATTCGCTCCTTTTCCTGCTGCGGACTTCCCATAACAAAGGTGCCTGCAGGTAATGAAACCCAATCGATAACCGGTTTTACCTCCACTTTCTTTTTCCAGGTACCATCACTCAGTATTTCTATCATCTCACCCGAAGGGAGTTTCACTTCGTGGATTTTCTGGGGGGTTGTTTGTCCCATTACATTTTGGGTTATTACAAGTAAACCCAACATCATAACATTCCATTTCATATTCTGCGTATATTTGTTTGATTACATGATAATGCCGGTTACAAGTTTATACCGGCATAGTTCAAACATACTGCGGGGTGCATTGTTCAGTCTGTAGCTGTTAAGTGTCTGTTAAGAAAATAACAATAGAAGGATATTACATGCTTATACCAAAGGCTTTTCGCACAAAGAGTTTAATCATCGGTGCTGTGTTGATGGGTATGCTGGTCTCCAGTCCATTGATATCTCAGGAGTTCAATTTTATCAATGCGTTCCATAGCCCCGTTATACTAAACCCCGGATACGCCGGTTCAGAGCAGACCGGGAATTTGAGTCTTCATACCAAAATATCCTCCTTCCTATCCGGACAGCTGATTGACTTTGCTGCTGCCTGGGATCAGCCGGCCAAGAAATTGCGGGGTGGTATGGCTCTGTTGTATTCCTCCTCAGTTTCCCGCGACGTTGAGAGCCGAAACCTGTTGCGCGCAGGGTATGCCCTGCACCTGAAGCCCGGCCCATTGCTGAAGATTATGCCCTCTGTTCAGGTGGGAATGGGCATCAACCATGCGAAAGCCCTGACTTTTGGAGGTCCCACTGAGGCTGCCACCAGGGCCTATTTCTCTGCCGGGGCAGGAGCTCTTGTCCTTTACCGGGGCTTTTCGGGGGGATTCGTTTTTAACCATCTGAACACCCCGGATGTGGGGTACGAAAATCTGGTGAATGAGCTGCCGGTTGAAATGATCCTGCATGCCCGTCAAAAATTCCGTACCGACCGCGAAGGGGTTTTTCTGTATGCCGGAGGGTACTACTGGCAGCAGGATGACCTGAACCGGATAGTCCCTTCCGTTGAAATCAGGGTGAAGGGTTTCACGGCCGGTATTTGTGCAGTGCGCTATCAGTATTCCGAGGTCTCGTATGGCCTTGGGGGTACTGCCGGCATCGACTTACGGAAGTTTAAGGCAGGGTATTCCCTCATTGGGAGATTATCGGGGAATAACCTTCTCCAAATTCCGGCTCACGAGATTTTTCTGATTTACAGGTTTGATCTGGAAGCGAAGTAGCTAAGATTTAATGTCTCGGTGCCATGCACTCTTTTCGGCCATAATATGCAGTGTACACTGATGAAATTCATAAAATGTCTATCTTTGCCCCGCTTTTCTGATGAAGAACAGCCCGGGCCTATAGCTCAGTCGGTTAGAGCAACTGACTCATAATCAGTAGGTCCCTGG
>CAZJZF010000027.1:0-11634 GCA_964550385.1 uncultured Lentimicrobiaceae bacterium
GTGGTACTTACACCATATATATATACCGTATAATATCCCCCGCTGAAATAATTATTAAGATAGGTATTGTAGTGGTTGAGGGTATTATAATCATAAATACAACTTGAGGTAGTTGCGGAGGCACCTGTAGTTGTGATATGACAATTTACAAATCGGTTGTACATGGCTCCATTGATGAGTTCCACAGCCCTTCCGTTGGTGGCATCAAGCGCCTTGATGGTCAGCTTTTCAAAACGGAAGTAATCGGTTCCGTTCAAACGAAGAGTCCAGTTAGCCGCACTGGAGGCCGTAAACTGCAGTATTGCCAGAGTGCTGTCGGTAGCACCCCTGAAAGTGACTGTGTTAATGGCATCCGCACCGGCAACCTGTGGGATGGTCACCTGCTCGTTGTAGGTCCCGGGCTGCACATCAAAGACCACCGGTCCGCAAATACCGGCAGCGATCAGTGCATTGAGGGCACTGTTGAAAGTATTGAAATGGTAAGTACCGGTGGCAGCCGGCCCAATGGTATAGGTACCTCCCATGCAGGCATTAAAACAGGAGGTGGCACTGTCGTTGGCGGCAACCACATCCGCAACGCCATTGGGCATTGCGGTCCATGAGTCGATGCAATAGGTTCCGCCAGCCAGATTGATGGTATCCAGAATAATCTGTTCAATGGAATCTTTCAGCAGCGTCCCGGTCCATGCAAGTGAATCCTGTAATACCGAATTCAGATTGTAATAGATCATCACCGATACCAGGGTATCGCTTCCGTAATTCTTCAGGTCAACAATCACCGGTATGGGTTGTCCCGAATTGACCGATCCGGCAGGAGCTGCTACCTGGGCGATACCTGCATCAATAGCCGGAGGGGGCCCTACGGTAACAAGAACGGGAACGCGGTCACTTTCGCAACCGGTGGCCTTGCCTTCAAACACCTCAATTTCCCTGAAGTTAGGATTGGAGGTCTGCCCTGTACCTGTCATCTGAAATGAAGTGATTCTCAGTTTTGTAGTAGTAACCATCGGGAAGGGAACCACATTTTCGCAAACCATCGGCAGGTTGCTGAAGGTATGGAAGCTCACCCAGCTGCCATTGTCCCATTTGTACAAGGTAGCACCCGTAAGGAAACGGAGTGTCGTTTGTGCATGATGTATCTTCATCCCATCGATGGTTTTTGCCGATGGCCATTCAAAATCGATATAGTTGGTATGGGGTACAGAGGATGGTGGATTGGAGGTTGATACCCATACAAGCTGGGTGCCGCAGGTGCCAAAGTTCAGGTCGTTAAAAGCACTGCAGGGCCCGGTGCTGCAATTGCTGGCAGATACCGTTGATAAAGGGGCAATGTTGGGACCGGGGGTGTAAGGTCCGGAAGACACCACCGCTCCGCTGGATGAGGCTACCCAAAATGTGGTATTGGCAAAGAGCGGAGGGGTGGTAAAGGTGGCTCCCTGTAAAAGTTCAACCGACGAAGTATCCTGTGCATACCACAGGATTGTGTCGGTGCTCAGGGCTGTTAAGGTTGCTGAAGTACCAAACGGAATCGTAACTCCGGATGCAACGGGCGGATCTGGAGTGAAAAATGCGGCCAATTCGGTAGAAAGACTGTCATTGTAAGGAACAGGATCTCCCGTCAGAGAAGTCCAAACCTCCAGAGCAAAGGTGTCTGCAACCATGGGCGCCAGAATTTTCATATTCACCGTGGCCGCAAATGTATAAATCAGTGTGTCTCCGGAATTGAGAGGCGTTGAAATGCTTTCGCTGACAAAAGTAGCACTGTTGTCGAATCTGAAATGGGCTGACAGTCCGGAATTGATGTTCGTGGATCCGGTGTTACGGATCATCACGGTAACTGCCTCTGTACTGTCCATCCTGCAACCTCCGGCTGGTGAAAGGATTTCAAGCATCGCCACGTCAATGGCCGGTGGATCAAATTCGTCGGCACCGGGATCCGGGTTCACAGGATTTCGGGGCTGCCCGTCAAAATCGTCTGTCACATAAGCAAGCGGTGTAGCGAGGCCATTCAGTATTCCGTTGAAGGTGTGCAGGTCGGTGCTGGAATTAAAATAGGGCTTGATGGAAAATGAGTTCTGATCCTGATTGCTGAACGATTTCCAGGCAGCCAGATCAGGGTATCCTGCAGTAAGGAAGGCAGTTGCTCCATCAGCTGCATACAGATTGTTGTGGTTGCTCAGGAAAGCCGCAGGAGTTACTCCCTCAAAATTCAGCACAACCCCTCCGGTAACATGATTTACAAAATTGTTGTTCAGCATGGTAACTCCCTGGGTACTCGCGCCTCCGTATAACCTGAAGGCTGCATTGGCGATGGTCGAAGTACCCCATACATTCACACTGTTGTAAACAAACCGCTGGTGGCTGCAGTTATAGGAAATTAAACCTGCCGGATACAGGTTGTTGGCTGCACTGATGCCAATCTTCACCGAAACCATGTTATTGGCGATCAGGCCGGGATAGGCTGTATCGGATACACATCCTGCCAGTTCAATACCATGAGCTGATATGGCATTATGAATAACCACATTATTTTGTGTAACCCTGATACTGCTATCCGAATTCTGAAGGTACATGCCACGGAAAATATCTACCTGACCCATAATATCGATGCTATTCCTATGAACCAGCGGGGCGCTATGTTCATTGAGGGCAATACCGTTGATAATCTGTCCGCTAAGGCTGTTGCCAATAATCTGGGTCCCTTTTTCCCGGCTGACAGCAAGCCCTTTCAGCCAGAAACCGTGCTCCCCATCTACGACCACATTATTCTGAAAAACACAAAAATCGTTGGAGAAATCTCCTGAATACACCACCGCCCTGGCAGCATCGCTACTTTTTGCTGAATTCACAACTCCCTGAAGAATATTATTCTCCAGCTTCAGATTGGAGGATGTACCTGCAATTTCCACTACACGTCCCTGAGTGGAATTCAATGCTTTGATCGTCATCTTCCTGAAAGTCACATACGATGCATTATCAAACTTCAGTGTAAAATTCGCCTGTGGGGATGTGGCATTGTACTGAAGCACCACAGCGGTACTGTCGCCATTGGCCGACTGGAAGATCACCGGGTTTGATGCACTGGCACCGCTGATAAAGGGCACGATCACCTGTTCTGTATAAGATCCGGGAGCTACGTTGAAAGTAACAGGTCCACTGATGCCACATTGACCCAGGGCAATCATTGCCGCTGAAAATGTTGCAAAATCGGGATTAGCACCCCCAATGGTATAGGTACCGTTCAGCAGATTTGCACAGGCCATGAAAGAGATCTGAGAGGTATCGTTGCCAAAATTCATATCAGGCTGACCGTTGGGATTATCTGTCCAGATTTTGATATTGTGAACACCCAGTGGAAGGGTGAGTGAACTGAGAATGATATCAGGCGTTACTACTCCCTGCGGAAGGGAACCCGTCCATGCCAACGGGGTCTGCTGTACTCCGTCAACAGTCCATTTTACTGTAGCTGAAGTCAGGGTATCAGATCCGAAATTGGTAATCTTCCCAATCACATTGAAAGGGGTATTGGCTATTACCCCACCGGTTGGATTGACAATCTGGGAAACCCCGGCATCATATTGCAGATTGGAAGGGGTAACGAAGGTCATCTTAATGTTTGGCCTGCTCCCGTTTCCGTATGTGATATTGGGCGGATTTGTGGCTGAACTCCACGTACATGCCATACCGGTAGCAGCAGTATACTGCCATGGAACAGCCCCTGTGGGAGATCCTGGCCGGTACCAGTCAACCAATACCATAAGATTCTGTACCCCGTTGTAAGAGAATGCATTAGGATACGTCAGCACAAAATCCACCCAGCCTGCTGCAAGCGGCAGATTCTGGGTGGTGTTTTCATACACCAGGGTTGCACCTGCCAGCTCAGTTGTGAAGGTTCCTATAGCCGAATTGACTGTGGTGGCTGTGGTATGCTTCAGATAGATTCTGTAGGTGGCATTATTTAGGTTATAACCCTGGGCATCAGTCTTATACCAGGAAATTGAACTCAATGCCCCTGTAAAACCTACCTCGGCAGGGGTAAACATGCTGATATGGTTGCTGTATAAATAAGTACTCGTGGTTCCACTCAGGTATGTAGGCCCTACCGTGGAACTACCGGTGGTTCCGGTTCCGATGGTGACAGTCCCCCCCGGACTGTATTTTGCGTAGATCATACGGGTGCCTGAAGCAGGGTCAACGGCCATGTTGTGGGCAGCACTGTTGTCAATCGCCACGACTTTGTAATGGATGGTACGACCAAAACCATAAAAGGGAATACTGCACTGAAAAGTATCCGCTGCAGTGATTACCATGCCAATGGTATCGGTAATTCCGGTGTTGACGGTGTAGGCCACATAAGCTGTATCGATACCGGAAGCATCGGTAATTTTAGCTTTGATCAGGTATGGGGTTGTGGTATATACCGTATCCTGCGGAATCGGTGGCACCATCGCAATTACCGGTGGGTACAACTCCGAAAAAGCCCCAATAACGCGGATGTTGTCGAGAAACCAGGCATAGTTGTCACCAATGGTGAAACCCGGTATCGCATCATATAAAATAAAACGTATCTTCACATTGGCAGCATTCCCAACCAGCAATGAGATATCAAAAGTTTCACTCTTCCACCAAGCGTTGGAGGGTACTGCAGTTGTAGTTGGAACCCAATCCAAATACGACATGGAAGAAAACTTATTACCCTGGGTACCAAACTGGGCTGCCCCCTGATATTGAGCTCCGGTAAGGCGTGTCCATGTAACTCCGTTGTCATTGGACACCTCGATGTACCCTTCATCATTATACTCAATCTTGCAGATATGATCAAAATAGAGCATGAGGAATGAATTTCCCACGGTACTGAACGCCTGTGTGGTCATCACCACCGAATCACCCGTTGCCACAATGCGCATGGAGTCGCTGAAAAGTCCCTGACTAAAAAGCATCGAACTTTTGCTCCAGGTACCATTACCCGAATGTACCACACTGTCGGGTAGAGAGGTATTTTCGAAGTTCTCCGAAAAAAGCATTGTTTGTCCGGATACCTGGAGGATGCCGGCCAGAAAGATCGCTGTCAGAAGTAGAAATGTTCTCATAGTTATTTGATTTTGAATTTTCCGTTTTTATCCAGGCTCCGAAAGTATTTAAAATTCCTTTACATCGATCAGCTATAACGGCTTTTTAACAGCAAAACAGGGGGAAATTAGCGGATCAGCAATTTTTCCGCCCGTCGCATTTTACCATCGGTCACCTCAATCCAGTAGATTCCCGGAGAAAATGATCCAACATTTAAAAGCATCCCTCCGGTTCCATCGTCCAGCCAAAGTTCGTTAAGCAAAAGACTGCCGGTAACGGTATAGAGGCGTACCTCCTCAGGCCTGCTACCCCGTTTCCGGATTTTTACCCAGTCGGAAACAGGATTGGGATACAAGGAAAAACCTTCATTATCTGAAATCTCCCCGATGCCGGTTTGTGTTACCTGTAAGGTCTTCTGCAGAGTGTCGCGGTGGCAGATATTACCGGTGATGAGCTTCACGGTATATGTGCCGGGAGTGCTGTAGAAATGCACCGGCGATTGTAATGTGGAGGTTTTTCCATCGCCGAAATCCCATAGCCATGTAAATGGGCTTCCGGTACTCTGGTCGGTGAATTCTACCTCCAGATATCCGGTTCCCGGCTGGCTGGTAAAAGCAGCCACCGGCTGGACAGATGCTGAAGTGCATAGCATAAAGTCCCAGATACCACGGCCATAGGTTCCGAAACGGGCTGTTTTCAGCGATTCAATATAATCTACCGACCACCAGGTCTGATCAGGGGCATTCCCTTCCGACAGGTCGTACCATTTCTCTTCACTGCTTACAAACACAAAAGGGCCCACCTCAGTGGCAGCAAACAACAATCCCTCTTCGGGGGTGCATTCCAATGCATACACCAGTGTATTGGGAATACCATTATTAATAGGCTTTACCGTAGCTCCAAAATTGGTAAGTTCAAATACCGGCGGATTGCTGTAGCCACTTCCGCAAATATAGAGTTTCCCTTTTTCGTTGGGTGATGCAACTATGTCGGCTCCATAAAAGTAATGGCCAAAATTAAAATTGAAATTATGTTTCAGTGTCCAGGTATCACCGGAATTGGCTGAATGATAAAGCCTTCCGTTTGTTGTGAGCACATACCAGCAATCCTTGTCGAGCGGTGAGGTGGCCAGGGCACAGATTTTTACACTGCTGCTGCCACCCGAAAAATCAAACGGGAACTCGTAGGTCACCATTTGTGCCCCTGTGCCCATGTAAGTTACCTGAATGATATGCGCTCCACCGCTGAAACCGCCCCCACCAATAAGCACGTTGTTTTTGTCAAAGGGGTCGATGATCATCGGGGGAATCCAGAGGGCATTCTGAAAGGTAAACTCCCACCATGCCCTTGTAGTGGAATATAGAATGTCGTTGAAATGCACCGTGAACCCCGGATAGTTCATCCAGATGCTGAGCCCTCCATCGCCGGAGACGATATGCCCGTAATCACCCGACCACACCTGGTCAAAACTCTTAACTGCGCCGGAGGTGTTGTTTGAACGCTGATACCCCTGATCCTGGCTTCCGGCGTGGATAAAATTGGTGTTGACACGGCTGGTATAAACTGAATAATACTGACTTACATTGAGATCCTGCAACGAAAGGTTGCTTACCGTCTGCATCCCGTTGGTGGATTTGTAAATTCCTCCGTCGGTGCAGATGTATAAAACCTCACTCCCACCATTGCCAATGAAAGAGCAGAATCCGGGCAGGTCGGCATGTAGTCGGTTGGCTGGCTGACCGTAATAATCCCCCCAGGCATTCACCAGATACCAGTTGATTCCTGCGTTTGGGCTTCGGTATGCCTCCACACCCCCGTAATAGATCTGGTCGGGGTTGGTAGCCGAACAGGCAAAGCTGTTGATCATAAAAGGGGTCTCCTGTACATCTGCCCGCCAGGTCCATGTAACGCCCTCATTCACTGATCTGTAACAGGTGCTGATCCCCGATCCTACATCCATCAGGTATAAGGTGGTTGATGCGCCCCTTTCAAAACCTGTCAACCTTGCCTGGTTTGGCGGGGCACTCTGCAGATTTCCTTTCAGCACTAACTGCCCCTGCAACAACTCATAAACCCCGATTTCTTTTACCATAAATAATCTGCCGGATCCATAGCGGTCTGCCCAGATATCACATTTGCGGATAGAGCCCACTGTACTTTCGGGGAAGCTTGTAATCTCCTGGAATGTGGCTCCCAGATCGCTGGATTTCAGCAGCCTCACAACGGCAGAGCTGCTCCATCCCTGCGCCAGAGCGTACAGGGTATTTTGACCATCGTTGGCAACCACTACCCTGCGAACGTAGCCCCAGGAGGTGGTTTGGGTACCTGTGGCGGCGGTCCACGTCTTGCACGTGTCGTCAGAATAGTATACCCCCGGAGTCGAACCCTGACTGGTAGCGATCACCATCCGCATCAGCCCGGTTTGCCTGAAAATACGTAAAAAATGAATACCTTTGAATTGGATATGATCGGTTAATACCTGCCACTGGGGCGTGGTTAACGCTGACGGGGTGCGCCAGATCTGGCCACCGTCTGAAGCACAGTATAGCCATTGCCCGAGTGTATCAAGTTCTGCCACGAGTATCCTCCCCGACTGATTGCGGCTTCCCCTCTCCTGCCAGCTCCCCTGCACCACACCGGCAATGTTCATGCTTCTGCTGCCGTTTGAAAAAGCATTGGTATACCTGCCCGATGCACGCTTAAGCCTGTATTGCATATCCATCATGCGCCAGTTGGTGCCCGGTGCTGCCTGATGCATGTCCTCCATCCACTGCTCACGCTTCTGATGGTTATCGGCTCCTTCGTCCGTTGGTCGGGGCAGCATGGCCGAATTACCCTGATTATCCTGGAAATCAGCAGGATTAATCAATGTTGTCAGAAGGGGTATGATCACAAGAAATGCTCCCAAAATCAAATAAGAAGCCTGCTCGTTCCGGTGTTGTCTCATAATTTCGGAATAATGGGTTACAAAGAAAATGATCAGGGGTGCACAATGGTTATTTTTTCCACCATCCTGCGATCCCCGGCAATCACCTCAAAGAGGTACACCCCATTCTTCAGATGATATACCGGCACCCCCTGGCGAAACAGCTCCTTTGCGCCGGAAAACTGATAGGTAGCCGCAAGAATGCCCGAATAGCTGTATATCCTTACCACAACTTCTGAGGCATCAGGATGGGAAATGGCAGCATATACCCTGTCATCAGCCGGGTTTGGGAATACCAGCATCCCCTGCGGGACTCTGCCGGTCTGCTCTATGCCACTGGTAGATACTACTTTAAACGAGTGTGGATCGAGCGTGCCCATGTAGGGGTGATTTTCACTCCTGCCAGAAGTGTCTGCCGCATGCAGAGTATAATACACGGTGACGCCTGCTGCACTGTCGGGGATAAATCCTTTCCATACAAAACCCGTATCGGGAATCATGAGTATATGGTGCCAGGGGCCTGTATTGTATCTGTAATATACCCTTGCAGAATCATTGTAAAGCAATGATCCACTGTAAGATATCAATTCGGCACGTACTTCATAGGAGGCTTTTTGTCCGATATTTCCCGACAAGGGGATATGGCGGATGTAAAGCATACCTCTATCGGCAATTTCGTGGGTGCGGCAGTGGAGGGCATCGGTGCTGGCCCAACCGGCACCGCTGGCAGCGTAAATAGATTTAATGGTATAACCCGGCATTGCACGTTCATAAGCTGCCTTGGCAGAATCGTTCCATGGGGTGCCACTGGTGGTAACTACTGGCAGAAACACGGTATTGTTCAGGATATACGAATTGGTATAAGGCTGCCCGTTGGGGCTGTACACTCGGTATACTTCGTAGGGAGTACCATAGGGGGAACTGGTGGTAGCAAAGAAGGTGGCAATGGCTTCGTAGTCGTTGTACCTGGGGTCATTGGAAGGAACCTTGCCCAGCAATACTTTGTCGGGGGCAAGGAATTTCCCCCAGCAGTCGATATGTTCAATGTAATCTCCCAGCGGATCGTCAAGGGTATAATAGGAATCTACTCCCAGATAATCAGAAAAGTAGGCATTTATCTGCGCATTGGTGAGATTTGTGTTTTCGGTGAGCACCAGCTTGGTAGAGGCAGCCCGTCCCATACCATCCGACATGTAATTTCCTCCGGTATGCTTTACATTCATCCCATACATCTGTAAACCCAGTGCTGCAGCCACCCTGCCGGGCACATCATCATCGTTGGGCCGCGGACGGTTGTAAGGAAAATCCACAATGGCAACCTTGTGTGCACTGTCGGCAATAAACCAGGGACCATAATCCCTTGACCAATAAGAGTCTATGGTGCCGTGGATAAACAGGCAGTTGTTCAGGTTCACTCCGTTGGAAGTATACTGATTCCGTACCGTATTCTCGACAGTGGCATTGGCAACCAGTGTATAAACCTTTGCCAGTTGCGACATCTGTGCAATGAGGGTATAGGGGATTCCAAACTGACCGGAGTAAGCCACGATGACCCCTTCGCTGGGTTCAAATTCTGCAATACTGCGTACTTTTCCTCCAGGAGGAGGTGTAGCCGTAAAGCCTTTGCCACTCTCTGGAAGCTTCTCTAATTCTACAGGACTTACCATATGGGTTTGCTGCTGAAAGGTCTGCAGATCGGCCTGCCCATAAAGCGTTGACGTTGCAAATACCATCAAAACAAAAAGAAGAATTCTCATCTGAAAAGGGTTATGGTTCATTCAATTCAAATCATACCTGCCATTTATCGTTAGGTCAGCCAAAAGTACTATTTTTGGGCATTGGTCAAATCATCACTTAAATCATAATAGCATGAAATTACTTCTTCTAAGCAATTCAACCAATGCAGGCGAACCCTATCTGGGATGGCCAAGGCCGTATATCAGTGAATTTCTGGCTGCTACAGGCGTAAAGAAACTGCTTTTTGTCCCCTATGCAGGGGTCGGACTAACAGATCAGGGGCTGGAAGCCTCATTTGACCTCTACGAAAAAAGGGTAGCCGGTGTTTTTGCAGAATTAGGCTACGAAATTAACTCCATTCATCATTCTGATGATCCGGTTCGGGCGGTAAATGAAGCGGAAGCCATTGCTGTTGGTGGTGGAAACACTTTCCATCTGGTGTATATGATGCACAAAACCGGCATCATGCAGGCAATCCGGAACCGGGCACTGGCAGGAGTGCCGTTCGTAGGTTGGAGCGCAGGATCCAATGTAGCCTGCCCCTCCCTGAGGACTACCAATGACATGCCCATCATTGAGCCGGAAAGCTTTCAGTGTATGAACCTCATACCGTTCCAGATCAATCCTCATTACCTGGATGCAAATCCTGAAGGGCATGGCGGAGAGACACGTGAACAACGAATCGACGAATTTTGCAAAGTAAACCGCGACATCTATGTGGCTGGCCTTCGGGAAGGGTGTTTCTTCAGAATGGAAGGGGAAAGCTTAACTCTGGGCGGTACGAGACCCCTCAGAATCTTTAAATTCGGTTCGGCTGCCTATGAAGTAGCACAGGGAGAAGATGTTTCGTTCCTGATGGAACCGGCAGGCTAAAGCTTTTTTAAACCTTTGGCAGGATCGGAAATAATGATCCTGTTCTTTTCCGGGTCATAGTGATAATAGTACCTTGTGGTATACTGGGACTCAAGGGAGGCTCCCACAGGGTCATTTTTTAAAATGTACCGGTTCATCCATACATCAAACAACCGCGCAGCATGCTGCTTTCCTGAGGTCTGGGTAAGTCGTGGCAACATCGATGGCCGCATGGAGTATCTTTTAAAATAATAGGTAACATTCCCTGTAATCTGATGCTGCATAAAATAGCCATCCACAATATCTGCCATGGAATCGGTCGTAAAGAAAAGATCCTGCTTTGCAGAATTGCTGTCGACCACCGAAACCTCTAACCATGCATTAAGACTTACGACCCTTACGGGAATATTTTCAAGGTATTCCGTATCGTCAAAAGTTTCAGTGTCATCAGCATATCCTATGTATTCCTCCAATTCAAGCTGCGCTATATTGACGATCAGTTTTAACCCCGGCTGCTTGAAAAAGGAATCCGACTCCGAAAATGCAAAAACCCTGTATCCATAAGATTCCAGCTGTTTGGCAAATTGACTGTTGTAATCCTCCAGCATCACAGAATCGCTGGCTGCAGCGGTAAATACACAAGGGGCAATCAGGGTATCGTCTTCCATGCTGCAGGTTTTAAAAAGGTAGTTGGCACCTATGAACCAGATGGATGGCTTTTCCTGCAATGTACCTTTCACAAAACGCCTGCCCAGGCTTTGTTCTGTATAACATGAACCCAGCGAAAGCATCAAAACGAGGAGCAAACAGAGCCATAAAACAGGGTGCAGATTTCTTCTCATAAGCAATGCCGGATTTATGTGCAGGTTCAGATAACGCATTTCGAACCTGTTTGGTACATATGAAGCATCAAACTATTTAACGGGAGCGCATTTTTTCAGCAAAGGCTCTGCCATACAGCCTTGCTTCTTCCAACTCTGCAGCGGTAGGGGTGAATTTCACAAATACACCCTCACCAAATACCTCGAGCTTTAGTTGTGCCAGATAGG
>CAZJZF010000027.1:11644-12538 GCA_964550385.1 uncultured Lentimicrobiaceae bacterium
CAGCCGTATGAGCCAAAAACCCCTGCAAGCTTCCCCTTGTCGCGCAAAGGAGTAATCATTGCCATCAGCCGGTACACAGGTAGCAGGATGTTCTGATTAATGGTTGGACTCCCCACAATAAGGCCATTGCATCGGGTCAGGTACATGTCCAGATCCCCCAGAGTGGTGTGCTCAATGTCCACAACATCCACTGCATAATCATTTCCCATACTCATCACTCCCTCCGCGATCTTTTCTGCCAGCATGCCGGTTTTGTGGTAGGCTGAAACAAACGGTATAAAAACCCGGTGTTCTTCCGGTACCGTCAGATGTTTCTCTGCCATGGCCTTCGACAGGTCAACCATCCTTTTCCAGTATTTTCTCAGAATCGGACCGTGGCCTGTGCAGATCGCTTCAATTTCCAATGGCTCAATTTTTTCTATCGCTTTCAGAAAAAATTTACTGAAGGGCTTTAATATTACATCGAAATAATAGATAAAAGCATCGTCATAATCACCCACTTCATCGTCATACATTCTTTCGTCGCAGAAATGAGCCCCAAAGGAATCGCAGGTAAACAGGAGCTTATCTTCCTCCAGATACGAATAGATTGAATCGGGCCAGTGGAGGTTGGGGGCAGCAATGAAACGGATGGTTTTGTTGCCCAGATCCAGCACGTCACCGTCTTTCACAATCCTGTGCCTGAACTCCCCTTCAAACAGATCCGAAAGATACCGGATGGCATTCCCTGAACCTATCACCGTTGCATTGGGTGCGATAGACAGCAGGTTTTTCAGATTTCCGGAATGGTCTGGCTCCGTATGATTCAGAATGATGTATTCGATCTCAGCAGGATCACACACCTGCATAATCTTCTCACGGTATTCCTCCCAGAATTTCTCTTTCGTGGTTTCG
>CAZJZF010000028.1:0-6947 GCA_964550385.1 uncultured Lentimicrobiaceae bacterium
TCAGCGATAAAGCTTCTGCTGTCATCAGTTTTGATGCCATGGAAATGACCTCCACGCTAAGCATTGCCGATAAAACCGGAAATACCCGAACCCGACAGGTAACCAACATCACCAAAAAGTTCAAAGAGACCACCAAAACACGCATGCGCTTCCTCTCCCCCGCCGAAGTAGCCGGAACTACCATTTTAATTCACGACAACGACAAAAAGGACGATGACATGTGGATCTATATGCCCTCGCTGAAAAACACACGGCGCATTGTGAGCACCGAAAAGGGTAAAAGCTTCATGGGATCGGAGTTCACCAATGCCGATATGAGCAAACCCAACCCCGATGAATACACCTTTACGCAAAAGGCAGCGACCACCATCAACACCAAAAAATGCTATACGATCGAGGCTGTGTTTGTGAAAAAAACCCTGGAAAAGGATTACGGTTTTAAGAAAAAGGTGATGTATATCGACCAGGAAACCTTCCTGACCTACCGGATTGAATATTTCGGACCAGATGACAAACTGCAGCGCACGGTTACCTACAGTGACTACCGGAAACAACCCGACGGGAAGTATTTTGCCTACTCCATGAAGGCAGAGAACTATAAGACCAGCCGTAAATCCACGATCACTGTGGATAAATTCAAGGCAGGCACCGATCAGAAGGAGAGTTACTTTGAACCGGGTAGGATTGCGGAATAAAGGGGACAGGTAACAGGTAACAGGTAACAGGGGACAGGGGACAGTAATCACAATGCTATGTTCGGTACGTAGAGCTCAGTGCCTTTGCGGTCCCTGAGCGCGGTCCCTGAGCGCGGTCCCTGAGCGTAGTCGAAGGGGAGTCGAAGTCAACGCAATGAAGGCAAAAGGAAAATTGCTATGGCTCAGACGGGGTATTCACTATAAGAAATGGAAGAAAATACCTGAGAAATTCCTCCGGATGGGTTTCCATGGGGATGTGGGCAGCACCGGGGATTATTACTTTCCTTGTATCAGGCATCTGTTCCAGGACAGGGCCATACAACTTCTCCGGAATCCATTGGTCGAGGCTGCCCCAGATTGCCAATACCGGCACTTTCAGCGAATCTGCTGTCAGTGTCGCAATTTCATACGACTCAGCCATAGATTTAAGAATAGAACGAGCTTTTCCTCTCCCCCTTAACGGAGAAAGATAACCCGATATCTCGTAACTTTCGGGTGGTCGACCGTAAACCGACCTCAGTAAATACGTTACCATAGGTTTATTCATCAGAGCAGGCTTCAGAAAGGCAAGCACAAATCCTCTGGATAAAGGTGTTCTTAAAATATGTGGCACATGGTAAAAGCCCTCTTTAACCGACCTGAAAATCACGCCATCCACAAAAGTAACCGTACTCATCTGTTCAGGATACATGATAGCCATGGCCTGAACAACACCAGCACCCAATGAATGACCTGCGAGATGAAACTTTCGTCCGGGAAGCAATGAATCCAAAAACTCCCATAGAGAAAACGCCAACGCCGAAAAGGATTGATTGATCACAGGTTTTACATCGCTGAGGCCGTACGGCGGAATATCAATTGCAACCACTTCGAACCCGGAGGCAATCAGAGAATCGGTGATATTTCTCCATGAAAATGAAGAGCATACATAACCATGCACCAGTAAAACCGACCCAACAATCGGTACGGTATCGTGAGGTTGGTAATGCAGATAATGCATCCGGGTATTTCCAACGATTGCAGTAGCGCTTTTAACCGTTTCTCCGGAACCTGGCTGGGCCATACCTCCGTTAGATAATACCAGAAGAATTGGAATGATAAAGAGGAACTTCATCCTTTTTATTTCATCGCAACCCTGATTTTGGCCTCCAGTTCTGCCATCAGTTCAGGGTTGTCTTTGATGAGTTGCTTCACCGTGTCGCGCCCCTGCCCCAGCCGGGTTTCGCCATAGCTGAACCATGAACCGCTCTTGGTGATGATGTTGAAATCGACCCCCAGGTCGATGATTTCGCCGGTCTTCGAGAACCCTTCGCCATACACAATGTCCACTTCCGCCTGTTTGAACGGGGGCGCTACCTTGTTCTTCACCACCTTGATCTTGGCACGGTTTCCTGTTACGTTGTCGCCATCCTTGATCTGCCCCACCTTCCGGATGTCGATCCGCACCGAGGCGTAAAACTTCAGTGCATTGCCACCGGTGGTGGTTTCGGGATTGCCAAACATCACTCCTATCTTCTCACGCAGCTGGTTGATGAAGATGCAGCATGAATTGGTCTTGCTGATGGTTCCGGTGAGTTTACGCAGTGCCTGCGACATCAGTCGTGCCTGAAGTCCCATTTTCGAATCGCCCATCTCCCCTTCGATTTCGCTCTTTGGGGTAAGTGCTGCCACAGAGTCGATAACGATGATGTCGATGGCTCCCGACCGGATCAGGTTTTCAGTGATTTCCAATGCCTGTTCTCCGTTATCAGGCTGCGATACCAGCAGGTTTTCTATATCCACACCCAGTTTCTGGGCATAGAACCGGTCGAAGGCATGCTCGGCATCGATGAAAGCCGCTATGCCTCCAAGCTTCTGTGCCTCTGCAATGGCATGAATCGCCAGGGTGGTTTTTCCGGAGGATTCCGGACCATAAATCTCGATGATCCTTCCCCTGGGAAAGCCACCGATACCCAGGGCATGATCAACCCCGATAGATCCGGTGCTGATGGCCCGTATATCCTGCTCCACGGCTTCGTCGCCGAGCTTCATAATCGTACCTTTCCCGTATGTCTTTTCAATCTTGTCGATCGTCAGCTTCAACGCCTTGATCTTCTCCAAATTCTCCTGCTGTTCCTTTGCCATGGTAATTTGCTTTTTTTTATTGTTGGTATTCTGATAATATCTGTTCTGTATGATTTTTGGTGTCAACCTTCTCGAACACCTTCTCTATCAAACCGTTCTCATCAATCACGAAGGTATAACGGTGGATTCCATCATAACTTCTTCCCATAAATTTCTTGGGCCCGAATACACCGAATGCCCTGAGGATTTCTTTCTCTGTATCGGCAATCAGCGGAAAGGGCAGGTCGAACTTCTCCGCAAATCCTTTGTGCGATTTGACGGAATCAGCACTTACCCCCACAATCCTGAAACCCTTTTCCATCAGCAGCGAATAGTTGTCGCGAAGGTTGCATGCCTCGGCTGTACAACCTGGTGTGTTGTCCTTGGGATAGAAATAGATTACCAGCTTTGAGCCTTTGAAGTCGCTGAGCTGCACAGTGTTGCCCGATTGATCGATGCCGGTGAATTCTGGTGCCGGGGTGCCGGGGGAGAGAGGAGTTATCATGAGTTAGGAGTTAGGAGTTGAATTAGAAATTAGAAATTAGAAATTAGAAATTAGAAATTATGAGTTATGAGTTATGAGTTATGAGTTATGAGTTATGAGTTATAAGTTATGGGTTTTATTCCCCTCCCCTCTCAGGGGAGGGGTTAGGGGTGGGGTTTTATCAGTGTGATTCTTCAATATACTTATACATTGAACTTTGATCATTGAACGTTTGAACACTTGAAGATTCGATGAACTTAAACCTTGAACTTTGAACATTTGAACACTTGAACTTTTGAACCTGGAACAACACTATATATGTCTGAGATCCCGGGTCATCAGGAATGCATCAGGTATTTATCAACAATGGCCTGTAACGTCCGTCAATGCTGGGTTTTAAAGAAAACACAATGCTGGGTCAGAAAGCATTGGTCGCACAAGGGTTTCCGGGCTTTGCAGATGTACCGGCCATGGAGGATCAGCCAGTGATGGGCTGTTGCGAGTTCTTCTTCAGGGATGTGTTTCACCAGTTGCAACTCGGTCTGCAACGGATTTTTGGCTCCTTTGGTAAGCCCGATCCTGGCAGCCACCCTGAAGACGTGGGTGTCGACCGCCATGGCAGGCTGGTTGAAAGCTACCGAAGCGATCACATTGGCGGTTTTCCTGCCTACGCCGGGAAGTTTCTGAAGGGTGTCGATATCTCCGGGAACCTCGCCGCCAAAATCCTTTACGAGCATCTTCGCCATCCCTGAGAGATGGGAAGCTTTGTTGTTGGGATAGGAGCAACTTTTTATCTTCTCAAAGATGGCTTCGGGTGTTGCTTCTGCCAAAGTAAACACATCCGGAAATGTTTCGAAAAATGGCGGAGTAATCTGATTTACACGCACATCGGTGCATTGTGCCGAAAGTATTACCGCCACCATCAGCTCATACGGATTGCGGTACACCAGCTCGGTGGACGCATCGGGATTGTGCTCACGAAAAAGTGCAAGCACCTCATGGTACCTCTGCTTTGCGCTCAAAACCTGCCGGGCATTTCTCAGTTTTTGAAGCAACTTACCGGGCCTGAACACCTGGTTCGGATCACCTCAAATGACAGATCATATTGCAGCAGGAACCTGATCACATCTTCACCGGGACCCGAAACATCTTCCAAATCAGGCTCATCGGTCAGTTCCGGAAACTGATCATCGTGTTCCCGGGGTTCATCTTGTGCAATAAGTAGGTGGAATAGAGTAAGGTTTTTATCCATACGATTGTTTTGGTTTATCTCTCAAACGCCTAGCATATGCCGATATTGTTTACCGGGTGAACAATATTTGCGTTCGTCCGTTTAAAGTAACTAATCCCTAACTTACATAAAATGAAGCAATTTAAACCCCTTCGTTCAAACGGCTTTTTTGCCGGAATGCTGGCCGGTGCTGCGCTGATTGCTGCGGTGGCATTTACCCACCAGCCTGCAGGTATGCCTGCAAAAGATGGAATCGACCCGATCACCGTAACCCAGGGAAATGGCATGGTTAAGAGCTACCTGCGTGAGGCCCAGGCTACCAATCAGGTGGTAAAAGGGATGGTGGTTATGAAAACGCAGTTTGAGGCCATGAACAAACTGTACTGGGAAAATCCGGATCTCGCCGGTTTCCGCATCTATTTCGGAAAAGACACTGCAGGAATCCAGAAAGCTATAGTAGTAGGAATTGATGAAGGGGGAAAAGATGCGGTTTCGGGCACTGTATACAGCACCCCGGGCGATGCTACAGGCTTATGCCCCAGGTTTTGCGACGACCGGAGCCCGCTGGTTCAGTAGAGAATTAAGAAATCCAATTATCTGTTGATGATCAGCTTATGTCTTTCAATCCACTCTTTTGATCTGATTTCAATCAGAAAGGCTCCTGCACCTAAATCACCGACTGGTATCTGTTGATTGCCTGAAGACAGCAACCCGGATTTCACCAGATTTCCGGCAACATCATACACATTCACATTCAATGCAGAACCTTGCACCTGATTCAGCGACAAAGTGACAACGTCTGAAGCAGGGTTTGGGAAAACAGATGTCCTCTTTTCTGCCAAAAGCTCTTCTATTCCAATTCCGCCACCATTGTTAGTTTTCAGAATCCGGCCTTTGTTCCCAACTGTATAACCTGTGTTTGCATCCGTAAAGTAGATTCCATTCAGATTATCATAGGTTCCGTTGATTCCGGTATTCTGCAGGGTCCAGGTTGATCCTCCATCAGTGGTTTTTAGTACTTTGGTATACCCTGCAGCATAAGCGGTACTGGCATCAATACAATACACAGAAAAAAACCCGTTTGTCAGACCACTGTTCTGCAACACCCAGTTATTACCTCCGTTAACCGTTTTCAATATGTTTCCATATTGTCCGACCGCGTATGCAATGTTATCGGTAACGGCATACACTGAATACAGATTTCTGAAGGAGCCTGTAAGACCACTGTTCTGGGCTACCCAATTCGTTCCTCCGTTCACGGTTTTCAGGATGGTACCCGAATCACCCACAGCAAATCCATTCATCGGGGATACAAAATGAACAGCATTCAAAATAACGGTCACGCCACTGTTCTGCGAAGTCCACGTACCACCGGCATTGGTGGTTTTCAGAATGGTTCCGCCACTGCCGACCACATAGGCGGTTGAAATATTCCCCTTTGGAAAACTGATGGATTTCAGATTAGCCGAAGAGGTGCTGGTAAGAGGCGACCACGCTGCGCCTCCATTGGTGGTTTTCAGGATGGTGCCTGATCCGCCTGCGATGTAGCCGGTATTTGCGTCGGTAAAGTGTACACCATTTAAAATGGAATAGGTATTGCTGACCTGTGCGTTCCAGTTTGCACCTCCGTTGGTGGTCTTCATAACCATACCACCACTTCCCATACCATCATCTTCTCCAACCACATAACCCGTATTTGCATCGGTAAAATACACCGAAAGGAAATTGTTGGTTTTTCCACTGGTTTGTAAGGTCCACTGTGCGTTTGCAATGCATGCCAGCGCAAAAAAGCTTGTCAGGATCAGGGCCAATTTTCTCATCGCAGTTGCTGCTGTTTTGTAGGTTGATGTTGTCCTTGAAAATTATGGACAAAGTTAGGGTATTCTCAAAAGGCAAAAGAAAAAAAGCCAAAAGCCAACAGCCCCTTTAAGTCAGGCTGCCACAAAAAAAGCTGGTTTGCCAACCTGCCGGTGAATGAGGCACACAGGAGAATCTTGTTACTCTAAAAGCAGCTTAATTATCTGATTGACAAATTCTATCGAAAGGGGATAGAGTCTGAGAGCTATTTTTTCGTCGAAGTCAAGGAAATCGTTGTAATCCCCTTTATTTCGCTTGTCAGAAAGTTCAGTAAATAGCCAATAAAGTCCTGCAAGTTAATACTAGACAAAATTGTTTATTACCCCCTCAAACTTAGCATTCAAAGGTAGAGAACTCTGTTGGTTTGTGGTGGCTGGCATCGGTGATGGGTTGGTGAGGCTAAGATACTGAAACTTCCATTGGATGACGCGATTGGCCAGGAAAATGTTGCGCTCCTACGGAGCTTCCGTTAATGGCGGGGGCATTGCGAGCTACAAAGGTTTCGCTCCTACGGAGCTTCCGTTGCTGGCCGGGGCATTGCGGGCTACAAAGGTTGCGCTCCTACGGAGCTTCCGTT
>CAZJZF010000028.1:7047-10574 GCA_964550385.1 uncultured Lentimicrobiaceae bacterium
ATTGCGGGCTACAAAGGTTGCGCTCCTACGGAGCTTCCGTTGATGGACGGGGCATTGCGGGCTACAAAGGTTGCGCTCCTACGGAGCTTCCGTTGATGGACGGGGCATGGCGGGCGACAAATGTTGCGCTCCTACGGAGCTTCCGTTGATGGACGGGGCATGGCGGGGGACAAATGTTGCGCTCACTTCGACAGGCTCAGTGCACCGCCTACGGAGCTTCCGTTGATGGACGGGGCACTGCGAGCTACAAAGGTTGCGCTCACTTCGACAGGCTCAGTGCACCGCCTACGGAGCTTCCGTTATTGGCCGGAGTAGGCTACAAAGGTTTCCTGTCCCCTGTCAACTGTCCCCTGTCAACTGTCCCCTGTCAACTATCCCCTGTCAACTGTCCCCTGTCAACTGTCCCCTGTCCCCTGTCCCCTAAACGGAAAAAACAAGATTTTTCTTTTCGATGAGCTTCCGGAGGTTGATGAGGGCATACCGCATCCGGCCGAGGGCAGTGTTGATACTAACGTCGGTCTCTTCGGCTATATCTTTGAAGCTCATCTCCATGTAATGCCGCATCTTCAGCACCTCTTTCTGCTCCGGTGGCAACAGCTCAATTAATTGCTGGAGCTGGGCATGGATCTGCTCTTTGATAATGGTATGCTCATAGGGCATATCATACGTCCTGATCTTTCCGAAGATGTCGAAATCGTCCTGCTCCCCGATGATCTTGATCCGCTTCTCCTTACGGAAATGGTCAATGATCAGATTGTGGGCAATGCGCATCACCCATTGCAGAAATTTCCCCTCTTCGTTGTACTTGCCGCTTTTCAGCTTGTGTATAACCTTCACGAAGGTATCCTGAAAGATGTCTTCGGCCAGTTGCTGGTCTTTCACCAACATATGAATGTAGCTGTAAACACGCTTTTTGTGCCGACGAATAATGATATCGAGACTTTGGTGATTACCGGCGATGTAGCTGTTAACCAGCTCCTGGTCTGTGCAAGCCAGGGTTTCCATAAGTACCTCCCTTTTTGGTTGAGTTTCAAAAAGGTAGAAGTGCTGCCGATAATCGTCCTCTTGCTTTACGGTGCCGGGAACATTCCCTGCAGCCGCCCCCTGGTCGGGGTGTGGTTAGTAAATCAAGTGCAAATATACAATGCAGATTCATTAAAAGCAAGGAAAGTTGTAAATTTGTGCACATTTTTCTTAACAATTCCTGCTGTTACAACTGCATGCTGAACATAGAGTCGCTGGATCCGCGCAGATACATCCTGATCAAAGGGGCCAGGGTACACAATCTGAAAAATATTGACGTTGCCATTCCCCGGCGCAAACTGGTGGTAATCACTGGTTTATCCGGATCCGGAAAGAGCAGTCTGGCTTTCGACACCCTGTATGCCGACGGTCAGCGCAGGTACGTAGAGAGCCTCAGTGCTTACGCCCGGCAATTTCTGGGCAGGATGTCGAAGCCTGAGGTTGAATACATCAAAGGGGTTTCGCCGGCCATTGCCATCGAACAAAGGGTGAATTCGAGAAACCCCAGATCGACGGTAGGCACTTCTACAGAGATCTATGAATACCTGAAGCTTTTATTTGCTCGAATTGGCAGGACCTACTCCCCCGTTTCGGGAAATGAGGTGAAGCGGCATACAGTAGCTGATGTAGCCCAATGGGCAAACACCCTGGAGCCCGGAACACGGTTTTTAGTAACAGCTCCTTTGGTCCTGAAGGAAGGGCGCGACCTGAAAACCCATCTGGAAGTACTTACACAACAAGGGTATTCACGATTGTGGTGCAAAGGCAGTATTCTAAGGATTGAAGAATTTAATCCTGATGCAGGCTGCAACCCCGATGAAATCAGGATCCTTCTCGACCGGATGATAGCTGGAGATAACGGGAATAGTGGCAACGCCCTTTCGGATGCAGTGCAGACAGCCTTTTTTGAAGGAAATGGAGAATGCCACATCATTGTTGATCACGGAGATCATCAACATACCCACCATTTTTCCAATCGCTTCGAGCAGAATGGGATTGCTTTCGAAGAGCCATCGGTGAATCTGTTCACTTTTAACAACCCCTACGGCGCCTGCAAACATTGCGAGGGGTATGGTTCCGTCATCGGCATCGACGAGAACCTTGTGATCCCTAACCAGTCCCTTTCGGTATTCAGCGATGCTGTGGTGTGCTGGAAAGGGGAAAAAATGAGTGAATGGAAAGATGCTCTTTTGCTGAATGCGGCAAAGGCAGATTTTCCGATCCACAGACCTTACTATCAGCTCACAGAGGAACAGAAGCAGATACTCTGGCATGGAACACCCCATTTTGAAGGGATTTATGATTTCTTCAAATACGTTGAATCCCAGACCTATAAGATCCAGTACCGGGTGATGCTGGCCCGCTACCGCGGAAAAACCATCTGCCCCGAATGCAGGGGCACACGGCTTCGTAAAGATGCCAATTATGTGAAGGTAAGCGGTAAGTCTATCAGCGACATGGTGTTGATGCCGGTCTCATCCCTGCTGAATTTTTTCGAAGAATGGACGCCTGCTCCCTACGAAGAAAAGGTAGGGGCAAGAATTATCACTGAGATCCGAAACCGTTTGAGTTACCTGATGGATGTAGGCCTGGGGTACCTTACACTGAACCGCATGTCGAATAGCCTCTCCGGGGGGGAATCGCAGCGCATCAATCTGGCTACCTCCCTCGGTTCGAGCCTGGTTGGGTCGATGTACATTCTGGATGAACCCTCCATTGGCCTGCATCCCCGCGACACCCATCGGTTGCTGCATGTGCTTCGTCAGCTGCGTGATCTGGGAAACACGGTGATTGTTGTAGAGCACGAAGAGGAGATCATCCGGGCTGCCGACCATATCATCGACATCGGTCCTGAGGCAGGAAGACACGGAGGGCAAATGATGTTCAGCGGAAACCTGGAAGAGTTGCTACAGGCCGACACCTATACCAGCCGTTGCCTGAACCATGGGACCCATCACCACAAACCGGGTGGGGTTCGCCCCTGGACCGACAGCATTGGCATTTCCGGGGCGAGGCAGCACAACCTGAAAAACATTGATGTGCAGTTCCCGCTTGGGGTGATCACTGTTGTAACAGGCGTAAGTGGTTCGGGGAAGACCTCGCTGGTGAAAGACATTCTGTATCCTGCCCTGAAACGGCACTTCGGAGGATATTCAGAGAAGGCTGGAGCTTTCGGAGAACTTACCGGTGACTTGCACCGGCTTGAAGATGTGGAACTTATCGATCAGAATCCCATCGGAAAATCGTCACGCTCCAATCCGGCTACCTATATTAAGGTATACGATGACATCCGAACCCTGTATGCCAATCAGCCGCTGGCGAAAACACGCGGGTACAAACCAGGCTATTTTTCGTTCAATGTGGAAGGGGGAAGGTGTGAATCGTGCCAGGGTGAAGGGACCGTAAGCGTTGAGATGCAGTTTATGGCAGATATCGTGCTGGTGTGTGAGGAGTGTGAAGGCAGGCGGTTCAAGGAGGAGGTGCTTGAGATCATGGTAGGATAC
>CAZJZF010000028.1:10584-12366 GCA_964550385.1 uncultured Lentimicrobiaceae bacterium
GTTGATGAAGCAGTTGACTTTTTCAAAGGGTTGCCAGGTCAGAATATCACGGTAAAGAAGATCATCGAACGGCTTGAGGTCTTGCAGGAGGTAGGGCTGGGTTATATCCAGCTCGGACAATCCTCCAGTACCCTCAGCGGTGGTGAAGCACAGCGGATTAAACTGGCATGGTTCCTCACCAAAGGGGTAACTGACCGCAAAACTTTGTTTATATTTGACGAACCTACCACCGGCCTGCATCTGCACGATATTGCCCGGCTCAACAAAGCTTTCGATGCACTGATTGCCAGAGGTCATACCCTGATCATCATTGAGCACAACGCAGAAGTGATACGGCACGCCGACTGGGTGATTGACCTCGGTCCTGAAGGGGGAAACGAAGGGGGAAACCTGGTATATGAAGGCACAGTAGAGGGGTTGATGCAAAACGCTGATTCCTACACAGGAATGTATCTTGCTCGAAAAAAGGAGTAGATGGCCGGATATCAAAAATGGATCATCGCAGCGGCACCGCCCAGGATGATGATGACAAATTTCAACAGGTTAAAACGATGATTTTCATCGGTTTCGAATAGAATGGTAGTGGAAATGTGGAGGAAAATTCCAACCACAATCGCCATGGAAAATTTGAAAAACAGGTGCATATCATTGATCATGTGCGAACCGAGCATCTCACTGGCAAACACCCCCAAAGGACCTGCCAATGCAAACACCAGCAGCCAGATTACAGACATCACCCGTGAGACCTTATTCTGCATCAGAAGCCCCATCAGTACAATGGCTATCGGAATGTTGTGAATCACTATTCCCATCAGCAGTTTGTGCTGAAGATCAGGAGATTCAAATCCTGATGCCAATGGCATCGCTTCGAGAAATGAATGAAGTGCAAGCCCTATCACCACAGGAATATGGGAAATACCTTTGGTGTCGCTTTCCTCCGCATGGTGGTGACTGTGATCATGCTCCTGATGTTCAGGACATTTCGAATGCACATGTCCGTGCTCAACCCCTTTGGTCAGGTAATCCAGAATCAGCTGCAACAGGAACCCCAATAAAATAAACAATCCAAACCGGGTTCCATGATTGTGAGCGTGTCCTTCGGTGTGCTCAATATCATTCACTTTATCATGCCCATGATCATGTTCACATCCAACATGTTCCTGATGATCGCAATCCAAATGTGCAACCTCCTCCTGCGGAGCGTCGCTGCTGAAGATATGGGGAATCAGCTCGTTAAAGGTTAACGAAATCAGAAACGCACCGCTGAAAGCGACAATGAGCTTCAGGTTTCTGGTGGAGAGTCGGAACAGATAAACACTCAGGCCCATCAGCACAATCGGAAAAAATAATCCGGCAAATACAAGGAGGGTCATAGCAGTAATTCTAAGGATACAATATCAGTTTGCAAAACTACAGAAAAGGGCAATGCATTTCCCGATGCTATCCTTTAACCTGATATACGTCCGATTGTTCACGAATGTCTATTTTTGCAGCATGAAAAAACTCACATTGATTTCAATAGCGATTGTGCTGATTACTCTACCGGCATTCTGCCAGTCGACCCTGCGGGTGCTGTTTCTGGGCAACAGCTATACCGCTGCCAACGACCTGCCGGGTATGGTGTATGACGTTGCCCTTTCGGCTGGTGACACCATCATTTACGACAGTAATTCCCCGGGTGGTTTTACGCTCCAGGGGCACAGCGGAGATGCAGGTTCCCTGTCGAAGATCGCAGCCGGTGGCTGGGATTATGTGGTGCTGCAGGAACAGAGCCAGCTCCCC
>CAZJZF010000029.1:0-6193 GCA_964550385.1 uncultured Lentimicrobiaceae bacterium
ACATTCTTACTCCGTTTGGGAACTGCCCTTTCAGCCTCTTTACCAGGGTGATGGCAGCAATATCCTTGATGTCAAAAGCCACCAGATCATCAACATTGTCTGTATACAGAATGCCATTGCTCACAGATACATCGTTGCAGCCAGGAACACTGATGTATGCCAGCGGGGTGGGATTTGACTGATCGGAATTATCGAACACATGAATCCCTTTCAGCTTTTCCACAATAAAGAGCTTCCCCTGGTAAATATAAATCTTACCGGGTTTTTCAAGTGCCTTCGGGGCTTGCACCGACACCGTATAGGCTGCCGATTTGGCAAGATACACGGGTTTGTAGCCCTGAACATCTTTGGGTGGCTTGGTCCAGCCATCGTCCCAGTCGTTACACGACCAGGCAAATGCCAGCACCATCAAAAGGGCCAGCAGTGTTTTTCCGTTTTTCATAGAATAGACATTTTTTTTGGTTTACTGTAGGGTCAACGCATGCGTTGACCGTATATTTTGTTCCGTGGGGGTCAACGCATGCGTTGACCATCCATTTTTTAGCCCCCGCTGATAAGATGCAGCACCATTACGTGATCGCCATCATGAATGGCAGCCGTTTCGTATTGATCCCGTTTTACCAGCATGTTATTTATTTTGACTACCAGCAGTTTAAAAGTAAATTTCTTCAGATCCAGCAGCTCCTTCACCGTCAGGGTTTCCCTTTGGATGGTTTCGGGCCGGTTGTTGAGTATGATGTTCATTAAGGGTTTTTGGTTGCGTAGATTTCAGGAATTAAGCAAAATTTCAAGAACCACATTTGCCTGCAAACAAGCTACGACTCCTACCCTGGGTGCAAGCGGAGGCAGGTCTTCGCTCACCTCGGTGGTTCTGTCGCCACAAATATACAAATTGCCATATTGCTGAACCGAGATCAGGTTGCTGTTGCCCCACCCTGCCATACCCAGGCCGGCTACCAGTGGGATATCGGGCAGTTCATCCCCCATGGTTTCAATCAGCATCTGTTTTTGGTCAGCGCGGTCGAAGGCTTCAACTACCACATGGCATCCATTGAAAAGCTGTGGAATATTATATGGTTCCAGTTTGATCTGATGTATTTCTGTAAGAACCTCAGGATCTATCAGGTTGATGTTCTCCCGCAGGGCAATCACCTTGGGCTGCCCGATCTGATGCCGGAAGTAGTACTGACGGTTCAGGTTTGACATTTCGACCGTATCAAAATCCACCAGAATCAATCTGCCAATACCTACCCTTGCCAGGGCGATGGCGCAATTGGAGCCCAAACCGCCACAGCCGGCAATACCAACTGAAAAACGAGCAAGATTTGATCGAACCTCCGAATCCAACATTTAAACATTTTCAGGCAAAGATAACGGTCCTGATGAATAAAATCAATTTCCGTTAAATCAATGACAATCCTCCTTCATAAAAGGATACCTGAAATCGGTAGGAGGCACAAGTGTTTCCTTGATGGTTCTGGGAGAGGTCCACCTCACCAGGTTCATGTGGCTCCCGGCTTTATCGTTGGTGCCCGACATTCGGGCCCCACCAAAGGGCTGTTGCCCTACCACAGCACCTGTGGGCTTATCATTGTAATAAAAATTGCCGGCAGCATACCGCAGCACCCTGCAGGTTTCGCCCAGCACGGCACGGTCGGCCGAGAAAACCGATCCCGTGAGTGCGTATGGCGAAGTCTCATCCACAAGCTGCAGTGTTGCATCATAGTCCTCATCCTTATATACATACAAAGTGAGCACCGGCCCAAAGATCTCCTCCTCTATCGACTTGAAGTGAGGATCTGTGGTAAGTATTACGGTGGGCTGCACAAAATAGCCTGCCGACTTATTGCCGGTGCCGCCAAACACAATCTCTGCCTTGTCGGAGGCTTTTGCATAATCAATATACGACATGATATTGTTAAAAGAGGCCTCGTCAATCACAGCGTTCACGAAGTTGGTGAAGTCTCCCGGTTCACCCACCTTTATCTGGCTCAGCATATCTCCCATAATCGAGCGGATCTCCTGCCAGCGGCTTTCAGGAATATAAGCCCTGGAGGCAGCTGAACATTTCTGTCCCTGGTACTCGAAAGCGCCCCTGACAAGGGCGGTTGCAACCTGCTGCGGATCGGCCGACGGATGCACCACCACAAAGTCCTTTCCACCGGTTTCACCCACCAGCTTGGGGTAACTCCTGTAACCTTCGAGGTTCTGGGCAACCCCCTTCCACAACTGGTTGAAAGTGTTGGTGGATCCGGTAAAGTGAATCCCCGCCAGCTCGCGGTGCTGCAGCACGAGGTTGCCGATCATCGATCCCTTTCCGGGGATGAAATTGATCACCCCATCAGGCAGTCCGGCTTCTTTAAAGATCTGCATCAGGATGTAGTTCGAGAGAAGAGAAGTTGTGGCAGGCTTCCAAACCAGGGTGTTCCCCATCAGTGCTGGGGCAAGGTTGAGGTTAGCGGCAATGGCAGTGAAGTTGAACGGGGTTACCGAAAACACAAACCCTTCGAGTGGCCTGTATTCAATACGGTTTATCATCCCCTTCTCCTGAATCGGCTGGTCATCATAAATTTCTGAAATAAAATGGGCATTGAAGCGAAGAAAATCCACTGTTTCACAGGCTGCATCAATCTCGGCCTGATAGGCGTTTTTTCCCTGCCCCAGCATAGTGGCTGCATTCAGAAGATGCCGGTATTTGCCCGAAATCAGCTCAGCAATCTTCAGGGTTACACTCACCCGTTCCACCCACGATACCGTGCTCCATGCAGCATGAGCTTTCAATGCAGCATCAATTGCCATCTTAACTTCGGATTCTCCTGCTATGTGCCATGTGGCCAGCACGTGCCGGTGGTTGTGAGGCATTACAACCTTTCCGGTATTGCCCGTTCTTACTTCTTTTCCGCCAATGATCAGTGGGATCTCCATCACTGATTCACTCAGTTTCTTCAACTCCTCCATCAGCAGTTTTCGGTCCCTGCTGCCTGGAACATAACTTCTTACCTGTTCATTCTCGGGTAAGCCATACTTAAAAATCGCATTATTCATTTATAGATGTGTTTAATTATGATGCAAAAATACGTTTTCGATATGTATAATGAAACATATCGAAATTATTTAATATTGAACGTCGTTGTTTTTTGCATTACTTTGCCAACAACCTCACTTTTCAACAGAAAAGAGCATATTTTGTTTTGGCAGAATGAAAAAAGGGTACCTTTACATGGTAAAACCAAAAATAACTGCCTATGCCATTTGATCCGATCAGGCATTTTTACAAGAAGCTGGGGTGCCGCCACGAGCTTGTGCAGGAGATGGTTATAGGGGAGAAGTACACGGCGGTGTTGTTACAGGACGGGCGTATCGGGGTATGTGCCACTCTGGGGAATGTGGTGGAGAAGGTGGTTCCCGGTTTTACGCCTAACCTGAAAAAGCCCACACACAGGATCATCCTTAATGCCTATTTCAATGCGATGCTCAACTACGAGCCCGAGTACGCCGGCCACCTCGACATTTTTGAGGCGGTAGATTTCAGCCCTTACAAGAAGATTGTTATGGTAGGATGGTTCAGAAGTCTCCACCAGAAATTCAGGGAGGCAAAAATTAAAATTAAGGTTTTCGACATGCTGGAGGATAACAGGCATCTTAGTCCGCTGGAGGAGATGCCCGATGCCCTTGCCGGGGCAGATGCCCTGGTCGTAAGCCACCACCATGTTCAACGGCACGTTTAAAGTGGTAACCGATTCTGTGTCTGCACATTGCGATGTGTTTATGCTGGGGCCTTCCACTATTATGCATGATGATATGTTCAAATACACCCGGGTGAAGGCGCTTTTTGGTTCAGTTTTCAAGCCTCACGACAAGACAGTGCTCAACATTATCCGGGCAGGAGGTGGCACCCCCGAGTTCTCGGGGCACATGCAGAAGGTGTTTCTGGTACGGCCGGAGGAATAAAGTGCCATGTTGAGAATTCTAATGGCTCTGGCAACGCTGGCATGGCTGTGTTCCTGTGTTCATCAGAATCAGCAGGAAAGAGATCCGGATATTGACGCAATGGCCGATTCAGCAGGGATTTCAAACGGATTCGGGGAGCAGCTCAAAAAATCTTGCCCCTCTCTCAGATACCATTACGACAGTATCTCACAAATCCATAATTACTCTGATAACTGGGATCTTGACAATGACGGCATCCTTGACGGGTTGTATTTTGTGGGTACAGGCGGGGCGCATCTCTATTATTACCTCAGGGTGATCCTGAGTTCAGATAAAAGGGAAAGGAATCTTACTTTTATTGAAACCGACTTTCCACTACTTGCAGCCACTGACACCCTAAATTTCGATCCCGCTAGCCCGGGGTTTGCTGTGGCTGAAGCTGGAAAAGATGCCATAACAGAAATTTTTGTCAGGCTTGATGATCAGTCGTTCCACGCCAATAAGGATGCTTTGGGAAAATTCAGGATCAGGACTCAGAACATTGTACTCAGCTTCAAAAACGGCAAAACTGTATTCGGGAGCCTTGAGTAGCAGCCAAACAGTTCAACCCGCTTCGTGGGTTGGGGGGCGATGGGGCGCTCGTTTCCCCGGATGCGATCCGGGGCTATTGTTGTTCAACACGCTTCGTGGGTTTCGTGCGCGCATTTAAATATCTAAGATTCAGCCAAAGACACGTCGATGACTTAATAACCAAACATCATCAACATATCCGATAATACCTTATTTTTGATTCGCCATTTCAATATGGATTTCTATTTACAGATTGAGATTTTGAGGAGTGGCATGTACCTGTTTTCAACAAAATTTATTAAAGCTATTATGAAAAATGCGATCCTGGTTCTGGCTGTTCTTCTGGTGATCTACCAAAAAAATACTGCTCAGACTGTTACCGATTATGATGGAAATGTTTATCATGTTATCTCCATTGGAACGCAGAAGTGGCTGCAGGAAAACCTGAAGGTGCGCAGGTATAACAACGGGGATTTAATACCCAATGTTAGTGACTCATGGCTTTGGTCAAATGCTGCCGTGGGTCAATGCTGTTATTACGACAATGATTCAGCGGCAAATGCCGGGGTATATGGCGCCCTATATAACTGGAGTGCCATCACCGACACCCGAAAGATATGTCCTGTTGGCTATCATGTCCCCACCAATGCTGAATGGAATGCCATGGAAATATATCTGGATGCCACTGTTGATACCATTAACGGCGTTTGGACAGGAACCCATATTGGTGGAATATTAAAGGAAGCTGGAACAGCTCATTGGATTAGTCCAAACACTGGTGCAACCGATAGTGTGGGATTTAGTGCACTGCCCGGTGGTTATCGTGACGATGCCGGAACATATCTTGTTAAAAACTATGATGGTGGCTGGTGGACTTCAACCTTAACCCCGGATATAAATTTCGGTTACGGCCGCGGAATTGATTATCAGAGTGCTCAGATCAATCATAACACAGGATTTGGACTTACCGGTGGGTTCTCGGTCAGGTGCATTTGCGATTCAAACACGTCGCCGGTTTATCATTATCCGAATGATCATCGCATAAATGTGTACCCAAACCCTGCAACTGATAAAATGATCATAGAGAATCAGGATGTGGGTTCAGCAGATCTGCATATATACAATACTGCAGGACAACTTCTGCAGAGCAGGGAACTGAAATCAAATATCAGCATTATTGATATCAGCGATTTCGTGAAGGGTATCTATCTGATAAAGGTGACTTTTTCAAATGGGACTCATCAGCAAAAGATAATAAAAAATTAGCAGGTCAGGGAGGTATGTTGCACATGCGAAATGGAGCCCCCATCTGAAAAAATGAAACCCTGAAGAAAAATGAAGATCAAATCCTGCTGAACCGGATACTCACTTTCTGATACAAACCCGGAATAATTCTCCTTTCATCCTTAAACAATAAAATCTATTCCTATGAAAATCAGATTGGTTGCCTCTTTCGTTTGCCTAAGTGTGTTTTTTTTAATTATTGAGCGGGAAGCGGTGGCACAATGGACCCCGGCGAATGGCCCAAATGGTGCCGAAATCAATTGCTTTGCCACGCATGGTAATTTTCTATTTGCGGGATCCAAATCAGGGGCTTTCAGGTCGCCAGATTATGGAATGACATGGCAGGAGTTGAGTCAGGGCATCTGCTGGGATGAAGTCCGTTCATTTGTTTCTAACGGAACCGATCTGT
>CAZJZF010000029.1:6203-12327 GCA_964550385.1 uncultured Lentimicrobiaceae bacterium
ACCTACAGCGGAGGTGTTTATAAATCTGCTGATTTCGGCCTGACCTGGATCAATTGCGGACTCACCGGAAAGCACATTAGGGCGTTGGCCGTTTGCAATGGATTCATTTTTGCCGGAGCCATGAATAACACTGGAGTATATGTTTCATCAGATCAGGGCGTAACATGGACCCCTTCCAATAATGGTCTGGTTAACAAAACCATAATTTCGATGGCTGTTATAGGGGTGAATGTGTATGCCGGAACGCAGGGGGGAGGGGTTTATGTAAGTTCCGACACAGGCACAACCTGGTCGCCGGTGAATACAGGGATCGGATCTGCGAATGATATCAATGCACTGGCTGCGGATGGCAATACCCTTTATGCCGGAACACCGTTAGGGGTTTATTATACCAACAACTACGGGGCTAACTGGACCGCAATGAACAGTGGTTTGGTGAATCAGAGTATTTTTTCAATAGCTGTAACTAGCAATGGCTTATACGCCGGGAGCAAGACCGGGAATGGCATTTTCTATACGCCAGGTGGTGCAGGTAGCTGGGGGGCCATCAATAACGGATTGAATAATCTGACGGTTCCCGCTTTATTGGGGATGGGAAATTTTATCATTGCCGGAACGCAAATCGGGGTCTACAGAAAGCTGCTCAACGACACTATGTGGACAAATGTTGGATTACCTGGAATGGAAGTGTCTGGTTTAACAAATGATGGAAGCAAACTGTTCTCTGTTGGCAAAACAGGTTGTGTATACTCCAGCGCAAACGGAGGCATAACCTGGCAGCAGAACGTCAACGGGATCAGCACCCATGAATCCAGAGCAGTTTGTACTGCCAATGGTTATATTTTTGAAGGAAGTACATACACAGGAGTATATGTTTCGGCAGATCAGGGAGCTACCTGGTCGCCTGCCAACAATGGGCTGGGGAGTACAAATATCCGTACCTTTGCCTCTAAAGGAAATAAAGTTTACGCAGGTACCACCTCAGGGATTTGGGTTACCGATAATAACGGAGCCGGTTGGACTGCCCTTACAAATGGAATGAACAAGGAGGTGCTTTCCATTGTATTTTCCGGTTCTGTAATGTTAGCAGGCACCTACCAAAACGGTGTTTATCGATCGACGGACGATGGTGCTTCATGGACTCAGGTGAATAACGGTCTCACTGATCAGCATGTATTTGCCATGGCTGTGATGGATACAGCAATATTTGCCGGCACCAACGGAAAGGGTGTGTTTTTCTCAACAGATAATGGCGACACCTGGATACCTTGCTCATCAGCCATTCAGAAGAATATCAGCTCGTTGGCAGTCTTTGGCACAACCCTTTTTGCCGGAACCGACAGTTGCAGAGTGTATATGACAGGGGATAAAGGGTTAACATGGCAAAACATAAGTACAGGGCTGGATCTTTGTCCTCCCCGGCCAACCAGTTGTATTACCATAAAACAAGACACGTTGTATGCCGGAATCCTGTCTCATTCGGTATGGAAAAGACCTCTGACAGATCTCTTTACCTCTGTTGATGAACCATTTAATGATGATCGGGTAAGTTTGGGGCAAAATGTTCCCAATCCGTTTAGCCAAACTACAAGGATTGGTTTTACGCTGAAAGAACCAGCATGGGTACTGCTCGATGTGTATGATCTGTATGGCAGGCATATCGCTGCACTTATGAACAAACCATTGCCGTCAGGTAATCACGAGGTGATTTTCGACGGAACCGGACTTGGGGCTGGAATCTATTATTGCAGAATACAGGCAGGAAACACCACAAAGGCTGGCAAGATGCTTTTAATCCGATAAAAACTTGCCTCTACCTGCTCCATGGGTTGGGGGTGCCGGATTTCCTCAACATTCTCAACACAACCTATGTAACGTTTCTTGTTTTAATTTTGCACAAAATATCAGTGAAGCAATACGTGAGTCAGGAATGGGCTATCGGGATATTTCGGAATCTGTTGAAATGTATTGATTACTGCGTTTAACACATACTTTTACAGAGGGATAATTTATACACTCAGGGTCTAGGATGATAACATTCAGTTTTGGCAATTTTTCGAGGTTTCTTGGCCGTTACAAATTCATTCCGGTATTGATAATCATTGTACTGGGAGGATGTCTTGCATTGCAATTTGCCGCGAATATCGATAAGGGGATGCGTGATGAACTCATGATTCAGGCACAACTTATGGCCAATGCCCTTGACCATGAGCGGGTAAAAAGTCTCACTGGCACAGAGTCCGATATCAACTCTGCCGAATATACTGAATTGAAACATACCCTTGCCACGGTACGTGCTGCTATTCCCAGATGTCGCTTTGCCTACCTGTTAGGTCGAAAGGCTGATGGAACGGTTTTTTTTCTGGCAGATGGTGAGCCAGTCGGCTCAAGAGATGAATCTCCCGCAGGACAGGTTTACAGAAATCCTTCAGAAAAACTTCTACATGCATTTGATACGAAAACAACCATCACCGAAGGGCCCTTGAAGGATGATTGGGGATATTGGATTTCTGCACATGCCCCTCTGACCGATCATGAATCCGGCAATCTGATTGCCCTGGCAGGATTGGATTTTGATGCCAGAACATGGAGATGGGATGTGCTGGCAAAGGCTGCAATGCCTACTGGATTGATTCTGGCGATACTGGGATTAATTGTATTACTTGTGATGAACATTGGCCACACAGCCATTCAGAGAGAAAATGAGCTGAAGTACCGCACCCTGTTTGAAAATGCAGGTGATGCGATATTTCTGATGAATGGCAACAGATTTATTGATTGCAACAAGCGAACTTTAGAGGTTTTTGGATGCAGTACCCGAAACGAGATCATTGGCCACACTCCGGTTGATTTCTCTCCGTCCATGCAGCCCAACGGAATCGATTCCGGAAATTACGCCATTGAGAAAATTGAGAAAGCCGAGAAAGGAGATGGTCAACTGTTTGAGTGGTTGCATTGCAGGCTCGACGGAACCCTGTTCTTTGCTGAAATCAAACTCAATAAATTGGTTCTTGGCCGTCAGGTGCTGCTTCAGGCAATTGTTAGGGATATCTCAGACCGGAAACAAGCCGAACAGGAACTTATCGATGCCAAGAATAGAGCCGAAGAGAGCGATCGCCTTAAATCGGCGTTTCTGGCCAATATGAGCCATGAAATCCGCACCCCTATGAACGGGATCCTTGGTTTTGCAGAACTGCTGAGTGTGCCGGATCTCTCAGGAGAACTTCAGCAGCAGTATATCGGGCTCATTAAAAAAAGTGGCCAGCGAATGCTCAATATTATAAATGATATCATCGATATTTCAAAGATCGAGTCTGGCTTGATAAAAATCAGTCTGAGTCAGACAAACCTTATTGAGCAAATTGAGTATGTGTACACTTTTTTTCAGCCTGAAGCTGAAGCAAAAGGGCTGAAACTTTCTTTACATAATCCGCATCCCGGTCAGGTGCCGCTGCTGTATACCGACCGCGAAAAAGTCTATTCTATATTGACCAACCTGATTAAAAATGCAGTGAAATACACTCATGAAGGCGAAATCGAAATCGGGTGTACAATGAAAGGTAACATGGTTGAGGTTTTTGTGAAAGATACTGGAATTGGTATTCCTGAGGAGCGGCAACAGGCGATTTTTAAACGATTTATTCAGGCCGATATTGAGGATTCAAAAGCATATCAGGGCGCCGGTTTAGGGCTTGCTATATCCAAAGCTTATGTTGAAATGCTGGGTGGAAAAATTTGGGTTGAAAGCGAAGCTGGTCCAGGTTCCGTATTTTATTTCACTTTACCATGTGATGGCATCAGTAGTGTTCAAGCCAGCCTGAAACCTTCTGTTGCTGATGAAACAGTTAGCATGACTGCTGGCAGATTTATGGTACTTGTTGTTGAAGATGATGATATCTCGGCCATGGTGTTAAGGGAATATCTAAAACCTTTTGCAAAGGAGATTGTCAGGATTGATAATGGCAGGGAAGCAATTGAGTGGTGCAGAGACCATCCGGAAACTGACGTGATTCTGATGGATATGCGAATGCCGGGAATGGGAGGTCATGAAGCTGTTCGCGAAATCCGACGGTTTAATAAAGATGCAGTGATCATTGCACAAACTGCTTATGGTTTATCCGGCGACAGAGATGCTGCACTGGAGGCAGGGTGCAATGATTATATCGCCAAACCTATCAGTCGTGATATGCTGATTGCCCTCCTTCACCGGCATTGCAATCGCTAAGTTTGAGTCCACTCCGATAAGTCAATCAAATCTCCAGAACTGAAAATCAGGCTAATGAGACTTTTCGGAGGGGATTCAATATTGAAAATTAGCCGGCGAATCCAGCCCAATCAGACAGAAAATCGGAATGATAGGTGAGAATTAGAATATCTGAAATAAAACCTGCCAAAAAGGTGTTTACATTTGACCCTTCCAATAAAACGGGGCGTAACCGAAAAGCCATACGAGTAGGAAAACACAAAAAATTGCAGCTATGTATTGGTACCTGAAAGTTTTAAAACAGTATGCTGATTTCGAAGGAAGAGCAAGAAGGAAGGAGTATTGGATCTTTGCCCTGTTCAACATGATCTTTGGCATCACTGCCATAGTGCTGGATATGTTACTTGAGATTTCGTTTACCGAAAGTGGTTATGGACCAATATATTTACTCTACATGCTCGCGATGCTGATCCCCGGACTGGCAGTTGCAGTAAGGCGGTTGCACGATGTGGGTAAAAGTGGTGCAATGATCCTTGTTGGCTTCATTCCCTTTGCTGGAGCGATTTGGCTATTGATTCTGTTTATGCGCGACAGTAACCCGGGGGAGAATCAATACGGCCCCAATCCGAAGGAAGAGGAGGAATTTTTCGATACCCTGAAGGAATAGGTGTTCATACCTGTTCAACCCACTCCGTGGGTTGGGGGGGCGATGGGGCACTCGTTTCCCCGGATGAAATCCGGGGCTATTGTTGTTCAACCCACTTCGTGGGTTAGAATCTTTGGATTTTCTCAGAAAGAATTTGCCAAAAACACCTCAGCGACTAAACAACCAAACAAATCAACAACTAAACTTCCTAAACTTCCTAAACTTCCTAAACATTCTCAAAAAAAGGTATCTTTGTATCCGAACATGAACCGTGAAAAACTATGGAATTACAATTAGAAGGTGTTGTTAGAGAGATACTTCCGCTGCAGGAAGGGGAAGGCCGCAATGGCCGCTGGAGGAAACAGTCGTATGTGCTCGAAACCCAGGGTGGGCAGTATCCCAAACTGGTATGCATGATGGCCTGGGGCGATCGCATCGACCAGTTCAACCTGAAGGTAGGTGAAAACGTAACCGCCAGTATCGATATCGAGAGCCGTGAGTTCAACGGCAGGTGGTATACCGACGTGAAAGTATGGAAGGTGGAGAAGAAAACCGCAGAGGCAGAACCGGGTTTTACTCCGGCTCCGGCAGCAAGCCCGGGGTTTCCGGCCGATCTCCCGGGAGGGAATGAGCCGGCAGGGAACGATCCTTTCAGCGCTCCTGCCGAAGAAGACGACCTTCCGTTTTAGTTCGGAAATATTGTAATACTGATACATATACCATTGCTATGATCAATGTAAACGAATATTTTGGCGGAAATGTGAAATCCCTTGGGATGGATACACCCGATGGGCGTGCAACCTTAGGGGTGATGAAACCGGGCGAATACGAATTTGGCACTTCCACCGTGGAATACATGACGGTGGTGTACGGTACCATGATGGTGATGTTTCCGGGTTCGGAGGAGTGGCAGCCGTTTACCCCTTTCGAAACCTTCAGGGTAGAGAAGGATGTGAAATTCAGGGTTAAGGTTGCCGGTGATACCGGTTACCTCTGTACCTATAAATAAGTATATCACTTCGGGTACTTTCCGAAGAACCTCAGGATGGCCCTGTGGAAGCCGTGAACCGATTTTACCGGTTCGGCAAACATCATAATGCACCGTTTCTGCACCACACTGATGCCTGCCTCTTCGGCTGCTTTCAGGGCAGCCTCGTTCTGAGATCCCTGCTGCATCCATACCAGTCCGATCCCTTTGGCGGCAGCTTCCGTTATCAGGTGTGCCGTTACTTCGGGTTTGGTGACTGTTACCAGGGCAGTAACGGCATCGGGCA
>CAZJZF010000030.1:0-2641 GCA_964550385.1 uncultured Lentimicrobiaceae bacterium
ACACTTTACAGATCCGGCAGAAGCCATGAGATATGCACTTCGCCTCCTGAAGAAAGGAGGGGCTCTTATAGTGCATGTCCCTTCAACCCTGAACCTGGTGTCTTCAAGGCTCGCTTTCCTTGCATACCGCCTCACATCCGGCCAGAAAACCATGACCATTCCACCCTATCATCTTACCGAATTTTTCCCTTCCACTCTTCGCCGGCTGTACCTTGCCTCCGGGTTTTCACACGCCCGGATTGTTCAGGAAACCAAGCATCCCAGAACCATCTCGTTACGGCATTCTGCGGTTGAAAACCTTCTGAAGCTCATGTTTCAATACCCCAACTATTACCTCACCAAATTCACCGGCCGGTTTGGCGACCGGTTAACCGGCATTGGGATAAAATAAGAACGAAATCAAATACTTAAAACCATGGATATGCTAAAAAAATTAAGCTGGAAGAAAATCCTGCCCTACTTTGTGGCCATTGGAGTTTTCTATGTGATAACCCTTGCGTATTTCGCCCCTGTTCTCGACGGCAAGCGACTGGAGCAGACTGATATAAAGAATTACAGTGGTGCCGCAAAAGAGATTGAGGATCACCGGGATAAATTCGGAGAGGAGCCCTACTGGACCAACTCGATGTTTGGCGGAATGCCGGCATATCTGATTTCGACCAAGTATGCATCCGACTTTTTGGGGAATCTCGGCAAAGTGTTCTTTGGTTTCCTCCCTATTCCTGCCGGAGCATTGTTTCTTTACATGATAGGCTTCTTTATCCTGATGCTGGTTCTGAAAGTCGATCCCTGGCTGGGAATTCTCGGGGCGGTGGCCTTCGCCTTTTCCTCCTACTTTTTCGTTATCCTGGAGGCAGGCCACAATACCAAAGCCATTGCCATTGGTTATATGGCTCCTGTTTTTGCCGGCATTATTCTATTGTACAGAGGGAGATATCTGGCGGGAGCGGCCTTGACAGCCCTGTTTCTGTCGCTTCAGATTAAAGCCACCCACCCCCAGATTACCTATTACCTTATCCTGCTGGTATTGGTATTCCTCCTTTTCCAACTCATCGATGCGGTAAAGGGAAAACAGCTCAGGCAGTATTTTACCGCCACGGCTATTTTTATTGTTGTGGGCCTGGTAGCGGTACTTACCCATCTTACCCCTCTGCTGGCCATCAACGAATGGGGCAAGGTGTCCATCCGTGGCAAATCGGAGCTCAGCATCGGACAGGATAACAAAACCTCGGGCCTCGACCGCGATTACGCGACCCAGTGGAGCTATGGCAAAGGGGAATCCTGGTCGCTCCTGATTCCCGATTTCAAAGGGGGAGGCACTGGTTCTATCGGTGAAGATCCCGAACTGGTGCAGGATATTGATCCACAGCTTCAGCAGAGTATTGCCGGAAGCAACCGGTATTGGGGCGATCAGCCCTTCACCTCAGGACCGGTATATGCCGGAGCCATTGTGATGTTTCTGGCTCTGCTTGGTATGTTTGTACTCAGGGGCAGACTCAAATGGGTTCTCTTTACTGCCACCATCCTCTCCATTGTTTTCTCGTGGGGCAGACATTTTCCCGGGCTTACCAATTTTCTGATGGATTACTTTCCTGCTTACAACAAATTCAGGGCAGTGTCTATGATCCTGGTAATTGCAGAACTCTGCATACCCATACTGGCCGTCCTTGCTATGAAAGAGGTGATAGCACGACCTGCCCTCCTCAAAGAGAAAATGAACTTTAAAGTCTTCAGAATAAGCCCGTTGATATTTTCCTTTGTTCTCACAGGCGGACTTGCCTTACTTTTCTGGCTGATGCCTGCCACCTTCAATTCCTTTGAAGCGCAAAATGAGGAGGCACAGGTAAGGCAATCCGTTACACAGCAGCTGCAGAGGGATAATGCACCACAGGAGCAGATCAATCAGGCGTTGAACGATTTTGTGCCCCGGTATATGACTGCATTGCAGGATGTCCGGATTAAAATTTTCAAGCAGGATGCCCTTCGCACCTTCCTGTTTATTCTGGTGGCCGGAGTTCTTCTTTTCTTTTACGGACAGGGAAAAATGAAACAGGGGGTTCTGATACCGGGGATCATTCTGTTTGTGCTCATTGATATGTGGGCAGTGAACCGCCGTTATCTCAACAACGACAATTTCAAGAACAAACGGGTGATGGAGACCCCATTTACCGAAACGGCAGCCGACAAGGCAATTCTGGCCGACCCGGCACTCAGTTTCAGGGTTTTCAATACCACTGTCTCTACTTTCAACGATGCCTCTACCTCCTACTTCCATAAATCTATCGGGGGTTATCACGGAGCCAAGCTGCGCCGCTATCAGGAGATGATCGACTACCACCTCAATGCAAACAACTACAAAATCCTTGATATGCTCAACATGAAGTATATCATTCGCACCACCGATAATGGAGTAATGGCTATACCAAATCCGAGTGCTATGGGGAATGCCTGGTTTGTACAGCAGGTGAAATGGGTTGATAATCCTGATCAGGAGTACATTTTTGTGGGTGATGCTGCGGTTGTGGAACCGGTTTCATCCAATGCTCTTCTCACGGTTACAGGGAAGCATATCACTGCAACCGATACCGTTTCGGTGAATAAACCCCTGCAGCTCTCGGTCCCTGCCATACCCGATTCGGTG
>CAZJZF010000030.1:2651-3300 GCA_964550385.1 uncultured Lentimicrobiaceae bacterium
CCGCAACGGGCAGGGTGCTCCCCGCCCATTTCAAAGCCCGACTGGTCTATCGGTTCGACCCGGCTACCACTGCGGTAATTGATAAAAAATGGAAAGAGAATCTGCCGCTACAGGAAATCACCTTCGACAGCGCTGCCACCATCACCCTTACCGACTACCGTGCCAACCGCCTGGAATATATGTCCAATGCCGCCACCGACCAACTCGCGGTGTTCTCGGAAATCTTCTACGAAAAGGGCTGGAATGCTTACATCGACGGAAAACTGGTGCCGCACGGCAGAGCCAACTGGCTCCTCAGAGCACTGGTGGTTCCGGCTGGCAAACATAAGATTGAATTTAAATTCGAACCCCGCATCATCGCCCTTGGCGAACCCTTCGCCATCGGAGCCTCTGTGTTGGTGCTGCTTTTTGGAGCATTGGTCTTGTTTCTGTATTTCAGAAAGCAATCAAGGGAAGTCTGATAGTGATATCAATATTCGAATGATACACATGCGATTATGAAGAAGCTGAGTCTTTTTCTCATGGTTGTGGCTTGTTGTTCATTGGTCAGGTTATGGGCACAAAATCTGCCAGCCTATGTGCCTCAGGGAGGCCTCAGGCTTTGGTACAACTTTGCAGGTAATGCTTTGGATGCAAGTGGAAATCTACT
>CAZJZF010000030.1:3310-12252 GCA_964550385.1 uncultured Lentimicrobiaceae bacterium
ATGGCACCACGTATAATGTGCTGGATACAACTGACAGGTTTGTTACTTCTCATGGCGCCTACTATTTTTCGGGTGTAAATACTTCCTATGTAATAAGGCTGAATCCTCCCGGTGCAGCCCTGGATGCCGGCAGGGGAAGTTTTACTCTAAGTGCATGGATTAAGTCCAGCCAAACCGGAATTCGTACCATAGTCAATAAAAGGCGGGTACCAGGTACAACGAACTATGAAGGGTACTCCCTTTTTCTGGATAACGGCAGGGTTAAATTTCATTTATGCGATTCGTCATACAACAACACACTGGCGCAAACCAATGCTGCAGTTTATGCTGATGGCAACTGGCACCACATTGTTGCTGTGAGGGATAGTATCATCGACTCTGTGATGATCTTTGTCGACGGAGTTCTCGATTCCAGGTTTAAAGACTTAACTGTGAATAGTATAAGTACCAGCGGGGATTTGTACATCGGAAGATGGTTGAATTACGACTCCTATGGCTTTAAAGGGATGATTGATGATGTGGGGATCTGGAAACGGACACTTTCACAGGCAGAAATTCAGCAATTGTATAACAGCTGTAATACCTACTTTACGGTTCAGCCTACCGATACTTTTGTAAATTTTAATGGCACGGCTGTTTTTAATGCCTATTGCCAGGCCTCCCCAGTTCAGTACCAATGGCAAACCGATATTGGTTCTGGTTTTCAGAATCTTAGTGATGCTGGCCAGTATTCCGGGGTTAACACCCCACAGTTACAGGTATCCAATATCCTGCCTGCCAATGAAAATCAACCTTTTCGATGCATCTCTTTTTCAGGTGTAACATGTACAGATACCTCCGTTGTTGCGCGGATACGAATCGCCTGCAACGACAGTATTATGGTGCAACCTGCAAATGCATACACTACTCCCGGATCTGTAGTCCAATTTTCTCTAACCTACACCAACCCGTCAGCCAACTTTCAATGGCAATCCAATATAGGGTTCGGTTTTCAGAATCTGAGCAATGCAGGGCAGTTTAGTGGTGTCAATTCCGATGTCTTGTCTGTAACCGGTATAACCATGGCAAACCACAATCAATTTTTCAGATGCATTGTCAGCCAGGGAAACTGTATTGATACTTCTGCTGAAGTTTCAATAAAAGTCAATACCGGACTGCAGCATCCTTAAAGCTACCTGAAAATCCCTTTCTTCCCCAACCCTTCTAAAGGAACCATTTTCCTCAACGATTATCTGATACAGGAAATGCAAAAGGTAGAAGTATTTGACTTTCAGGGAAGAAAACTTACAACATTTATTCCTGTTACTTCACAAAGCCGCAAAATACTCATTTCGACTATCCCGGGTGTATATATCATCAGGATTCAATATAGAAATGGCGAAGAAAGAAACTACAAACACCAGGTAAATTAAAAGCAGGTGGTCAATTTTAAGGAGCATCTCAAGCTTACAGGCCTTTACACGTTTTTTGCAGCATTCCCTGCATTGCTGCAGTTGGTGGTTTACCCGGTTATTGAGGGGAACGATCGGCTGAATGCAGAACAGTTTGGTTATCTGGCTATTGCTGAAGCAGTCCTGTCATTTTTGGTGATGTACATATTGTATGGGATGGCCATCACGATTTCGAGGTATTATTTTGATGTAAAGGATGACCGTCAGAAGTATAAAAAGCTGGTTTCAACCATATTTACCGGTATACTGCTTCGCGGGCTGATACTGCTGGCAGGGATCCTTCTGGCAGCACCGTATGTAACGGGCTTGTTTGGCACGGAGGCGTTGGATAATATTGGCGAATACGGACATTACCTCGTGATCATTGCATTCAGCCGCACGGTAATGATGGTGGCACTAGCGCTTTACCGGAACGAGAAGCGTATAAAAATGTTTGTCATTGCCAGCCTGCTTGCCGGTATAGCCCGCAGTCTGTTTCAGATGATCGGGGTTTTGTGGTTCGATATGTCGTTTGTCGGATACCTGGCAGGCACCGCTTTGGGCAGCGGACTGGTGGCCCTATTCGTCATTATTCTGGTGTATGCTGAATGTGGATTCCACTACTCCCGCGATGTGCGAAGGAGCTTATCCGGATACGCCTTTCCCCTTTTTCTTACCGATCTGGTGGTTTGGGGGTTTTTATTTGTGGATCGCTTCTTTCTGCTGAACAATCCCGATGCTCTGGGAATCTACGACAATGCCTTAAAGTTTGCCATGGGCGTACAGTTTATTTCACAGGGGCTGGCCAGCTCTGTGCAACCCGAACTCTTCCGGTTGTTTGGGGAGAATTCGGAAGAGAGCCGTTTGAATATCAAAACACAGTCAAACCTGTTCATTGCCGAGAACATCGTTTCCATTGCAGGATTGTTAATTCCGGTAATGCTCTTTATTACACTGTTCTACGAAACAAGCCTGGTTCTGTCGGCAAGCCTGCTACCGATCCTCTTTGTCAGATTCATTTTGTATGCCCAATACCAGGTATTTCTCTGGCCGCTGCTTTATTTGAAAAGGTCTTCTGTTTTTCTTTACGTAAGCCTTGCCGCATTCCTTTTGGTATTGTTAATCAACTATTTATTGGTGCCGCTATACGGTTACTACGGTGCTGTTATTGCCTCTATTGCAGGATATGGTTTGCAGGTTGCTGGTTTTCACTATTTCCAGCATAAATGGATGCCGATCGCATGGAACAGAGTAAAAGTATTATGGTTTCCTCTTGGAATTGTAGTACTCGCAGTGGTTCTCGAACTCATAAAAATCTGGCTGGGAATGCATCCTTTCCTGGCGGCTTCGATTCTGGTGGTTGCTGCCTTTGCCGGGTTGTTGGGTATTTATCGGAGGGAATTTAAAGGGATGGTGAAAAAATACCTGAGATTAAGAAGTTGATTCTTGAAAAATCCTCTAATTTTGATTTGTTTTTAGCTATACGTTTCATTATTAAATTTTTACCACGATGAGAGCTCTTTTGACCGTTTTATTATTTATGGGTTTGGTTGCCGGATATTCTCAGGACACATGGATACAGCGCGAGAATATGCAACTGGCCCGAATCGGCGCCACCGGTTTTGCCATAAACGGAATGGGTTATGTTGGGATGGGGCGTTCTGCGGCCCAGCAATACCTGAAAGATATGTGGATGTACAATCCAAATTTTGACACATGGACACAGAAAAACAATTATCCCGGGGGCGGCAGCTATGCCCTGTCGGTAGCTGCGGTTGGGAATGAGGTGTTTATGGGGTTGGGATATGATGGTTCGGCCACTCAGTCCGACTGGTGGAAATACAACCCTGTAACGGATTCCTATACGCAGATGGCCTCCTATCCGGGTCTGCCGCGCTATGGTGCCACTGCATTTGCCATAGGATCGAAGGTTTACCTCATTGCGGGCAGTAAAGGCGGCGTGCCCTATTATCAGGATTGCTATGTGTATGATGTCGCTACCAATACATGGACCCAGATCGCCGATTTTCCGGCCGGGCTAAGGAATCATACAAATACTTTTTCATACGGGGGCAAAGGCTATGTCTCCTGTGGCACCATCGACCTAACTTTATCGGCCAACGATATGTGGGAGTATAATCCTGTCAGCAATACCTGGACCCAGAAAACCTCCATGCCCGGACAGATCCGTACGGCTGCTTCCAGCTTTCAGATCAACAACCTGATGTATATATGTACCGGACTTGATATACAAACCGTCTTTCTGGCCGATCTCTGGGAGTACAATGTATTGACAGACACCTGGGCTGCCAGAACAGCATTCCCGGGTCCTGCACGGTATTTCGGGATTGGGTTTGCTGTCGGGGGTTTTGGATACGTTGCCACGGGCGGTGATTATACCAACGTCTACAGCGATATCTATCAGTATACACCGGTTATTACTGCAACCGAAGGTTTCTTCACGGAGGAAGCCGGAGTACGTGCTTTCCCAAATCCTACAACGGGCACTATTCGCCTCGAATTGATGAATCCTGAAGCTTATGAAACCATCGATGTATATTCATCCAGTGGCACTTTGGTGAAACATCTGGATATAAAAAATATTGACTTGCAAGGCTTTAATATTGCCAATACTTCAGGAATTTATCTTTTGAAAATCCACTCAGCCTGTAATCCGCCGGTCACACTTCGGGTAGCCGTACAATAAAGAAATAAACGGAACCTGTGATGGCTTTCTGATTCAACCCGTTGATATTTTTGTTTTCTGTGTTTACTTTCTGCCTGAATGAGGATGCCCTGGTTTATTGGGAACAGAGAGGTATGCCCTTTCTGGATTGACCAATAACTTCATTGACTTTTGTGGATAATGCAATATCTTTACCCACATAAAAGTAATAAGAACCCAAACGGCTTTTCAAATCATTTCAAAGCTGAATAAAGTCATTGATTATGTCAGGTATTCGCCCTAAAGCTGAACAAACAAAGCTAGATCGCCATAAGGCTGTGTTTAAGGTGAAGATGCTGTTGCTGAAGATTAAACCGATCAGGTATTATGTGAAAGGACGAAGTATTCATAGGGATCCGTATTTTCTGGAGGCAAACAGAAGAAATGATGCGGAAACGAAAAAAAGTCCATCCCGGACAGATATCATCAACTTCTTGTTGTCATTATGCCCGGGGGAATCCTGCTATCTTGAAATCGGGGTGCGCAATCCCGCCGATAATTTTAACCATATCAGGTCATCCAGAAAATATGGTGTTGATCCGGGGATGGAGTTCGCAGAGAATCCTGTGGATTTTAAAATGAAAAGTGATGATTTCTTCGGGAAACTGGATGCCAATGAAATTTTTACCGAAGAAGTGAGGTTTGATGTGATTTTTATTGATGGGTTACACCTGGCAGAACAGGCAGACAAGGATATCCGAAATGCATTGAATTACATCAAGGATAATGGATTCATTGTGCTGCACGACTGCAATCCTCCTACCCAGTGGCATGCCCGTGAACTATTTGAATACCGGCATACTCCGGCTAATTCAAACTGGAATGGAACCACCTGGAAAGCATTCCTGAAGTGGCGTTGCAATCCCTCGGTATATTCCTGTTGCATCGACAGCGACTGGGGGGTTGGAATTATATCCAAACAAGTCCGGATCGGACAAAGTTTCAAATCCGAGAATGAATTCTATGAATTCAGCTTTTTTGAAAGAAACAGAAAAGAAGCATTGAATCTGGTAGATTTCAGTACGTTTAAAGAGTTAGTCAGGAATATATGATCCTCTGGCCATAATCCCGGGAACGGTTTTAAGCCTTCTCCGAGCTCGCCGGCTTATTTCCAGATAAAGCCAGGCAACCTGAAAAATCGTAATACTCCGTTTATAACGGTGAGAATTATCGATGACATTCTTCTCAAAATTCGTTTCGTAATACTTCCGGGATCGTGCCTGAAAGATGGTATTCCGGTCATCTCATGGTATGGCGGGCTGATTTTTCTCTTTTCAAGAACTATTATGCTGTCGTAGTAATGTATTGAATAGACGGATTTTGTGAATTGGTTAACTTTGAATATTCTTTGCTCTGAATGAAAAGCATTGAGGTAATCTATAAAATTCTTGCTGTATTCAATAAAGGTCCCTTTCCGCTTATAACCTCCTCCATATTTCAGCCAGTAGGATGTATGCAAATCTTCACACAAATAAATGCCATCCTCCTTAATGTGATCAAACAATTCCTTAAAAGTAACGATCTGCTGGATCATGGTATGCCCTCCGTCATCAATCAGAATATCAACAGGAGGTATTTTCTGCCTGACTTCCCTCAAAAACTTTTTATCAGATTGTGACCCGATGAATATTTCTATGTTTTTTTCTTCCAGCTCTTTGCATTTTGGATCGATATCAATTCCGAAAATTTTCGCATTTTCTCCAAAATAGTCCTTCCACATCTGAAGGCTCCCCCCCTGTGAAACTCCTATTTCGAGCAGGATTACTTCTTTTCCCCTGTATTTTCCGAAATAGCGATCATACACATCGAAATAATGGATCCATTTGTGGATAAGTCTTTTGTCATTAGATCTAAAATAGTTTTCGAGGTCGTTCATTTCATTTGCATTTGATATCGACAATCGGTCGTAAGGTAATTTGAGTTATTTCAGGCCTTTGGAGAAAGAGCAAGCTGAGATATGATCAACTCAGCTCTGTCAGGCATTCACTCTGCTCAATCATAGATGTGAACATTTTTCCTAACCCATTCAGCTCCAAAATATGAGGTGAGATAGTACAAAACGTTTTTGATCGTAAACCCTGATCTTTTCAGGTAGCGTCGTGCGAGAGGCATCTTGCCGATGTAATAATAATATCTTGCAAGAGTACCGTATATTCTTTTATGCGAAATTTCCACTTCCCGTGGATATTGATTGTAAAATTGCTGGATTGACATGAGTGAATAGAAAGTGTCGATGATTCTGTATTGTTCATCTAAAGAAAGATTCTCCCCATACTTCTTTCTGGTGTAGAGGAGTTCATTCACTTCTATGGAATCCTGATGGTGAAACAGGCGAAGAATCCAGTCGAAATCCACCTTGCCAAAATGTTCCTCAAAGAGAATGTGTTTTAGTTCCTTACGATATATAATACTGGAAAGGAAAGTATGCTGGCATTGAAGTGATTTTGTAAGTTTCTTTATAAAGGTCTCGTTGGGAAGGAAGTATTTATAAGGATCTTTATTTGACAACCGGTATTCAGTTCGGATATTGGTTTTTAGATCCTCAACAAGGAAGCCCGATGTTACAATGGCTGCCATCTCGAGATAGGGAAGAATTTTGAGCATTCTTTGAGGATGCCACAGATCATCATGGTCGTTGTGGCAGATAAAATCACCGCTTGCAAGACCCAGTCCAACATTTCGTCCTTTATTGGGTCCGCCGGAATTTTTCTCAGAAGTAATAAGCTTAACAGGAAATTGTCGGATGATTTCGCAGGTATTGTCTGTGGAATGATCATCAACAACAATAATTTCAATGTCAAACTGTTCCTTTAATCCTTCCTGTGAGAGGATTGACCCGATGGTGTTTGCAATGAATTTTGCGGAGTTGTATGTAGTTAAGATTACCGATACTTTCTTCATGAAGCACTATTCGTGTATTTTTATTTTTGAATGATCTGCTAATTGACAAAACAGTCTTATCAACACTATCATTCTGTCAACAGGTTACTCGGTGCACCACAATGATTAATATAGGCAGATACTGCCAGATGAATGCTAGGATTGCTATTCCCCCACCAGATTACCGTGGATGTCGAAATAGTGTTCCTCCACCAGGTCGAAGCCCTGTTTCTTCATTACTACATAATAGAGGATTCCGTATTCATCATCGTTGATGGCTTTGCAGGTTGGGGTGCGCCATTCGTGGTTGTATTTCTTGTTCAGGAAGTCCTGTGCCTTTGAAGGGAGCTCTTTGCGGGGTATATCTCTTTCGCTTAATCCACCTCCTGCGGCATCTACTTTTTGTTCGCTGGCTGCCTTATCCCATTTCTTGTCCCCTTTGTGTTCAATGGCATCTACCGAATAATCGGGGAAAAACGTAGCAATATGTTTTCCGGATTTGGTGAACTGCAGGGTAGTGGACATGATCTCTTCCCCTTCGGCCGGCTGATCCGATTTGTCGAGAATATACACGTTGAAGTATTTCTCATTGGGTGCAGCCGTTACATCGTCTACATACTGAAAGGTGTAGCTGTCAATGTTGTCGGTAAGGTATTTCTGAATGCCGGGATGCAGGTTCTTGAACTTGGTTTTCATCCTGATGGAGGTATACTTCCACTGCCCTTCGGGAGTCAGTATGGCGAAAGCGGTATTGGTACCCGACTTGAAATCTGCTCTGTAGGCGGTGTCCACATCCGACCACACCACATCATCGGCCTTTTTTACCCGTTTCAGAAACTCTTTCTGCACCGCCTGGGGTACTTCCACTTCAGGTGCAGCCTCTTCCCCTTCTTTTGCTTTGGGATCCCCTTCACTCTGGAACTGCCCCGTTGTATTGAAGTAAAGTTTTGTAACCGGAGCCTCTTCATCTTCGGCCAGCTTTTTGGGGACCATCTCTACGTAATAGTACTTCTTGTTGGGAAACTCCTGTACAAATTCAGCCTTACGCATCACCTTCGACCGGTGCTTTTTCTTCATGTACTCCTGCACGTTGGGCTTGAGCTCGGTTACAAACAGGTCAGTACGCTGGATGGTCTGCCTGCCGTCGCGTGAAAACTCCGCATAGGTCTTCTTTCCCTTGAACAGAAAGGAAACGGCATATCCATCCCCTTTCATCTCCCATACCGGCTCTGTGGATTTCCTGAACCTCCGGCTGAAGAGGTCCATGACGGCGGGTGCTACCTCCTTTTCGTCAATATTCTGGGCTAGCAGTGTGGCGAACGGCAGAAACAACACGATCAGCAGGAGGATTGGCTTGAGGCTGCAGGATATTTTCATCTTGATTGAAAAATTTGTGGGTTTACGGATTTCTTCGCATACGAAATTACACTATTTCGCAAACCAAATACAATACACGGGATAAAAAACTTTATTACGGCTCATAAACAGTTTGCGACGGAATTATGGCTCAGCTCTTCCATAAACGGTAAATCGTTCGTAATAAAGCCGTTACAATGCAACAATCTGGCTCCGGTCGGGGCCTGTAGAAACATAAGTAACCGCAATGCCGGTTTCTCTTGCGATGATTCCGGTATAGCGGCTTAAAGTGGCCGGAATGTCGGCAGAGGAGGAGGCTTTACCCAGATCGTAGAGCCAGCCATCTACTTCTCTGTAAAGGGGTTCCGGTTTTCCGCAATCGCAACGGAAACCCCACCGGTTGGTGGTTTCTCCGTCGAGCTGGTAGGCATGACAAAGCCGTATGACCGGAAAATCATTCATCACATCGGCTTTGGTCATCACCAGTTGTGTTACGCCATTGAGCATGCAGGCATATTTCAGGGCAGGAAGGTCAATCCAGCCACACCGTC
>CAZJZF010000031.1:0-1883 GCA_964550385.1 uncultured Lentimicrobiaceae bacterium
AAAATGATCCAGGAGGGAAATTACCGATGAGATTTTTTGTTTTCGTTTTTAGTCTGCTCTTTTCTTCCATGCTGTTTGCCCAGAGAGACAGGGCTGTAAGCAACCCCCATCCGGTTGCGGCGTTCGTGGACCGCGGAACATCTGGGATTGATTTTGATTACAGGGCTGAGAGTTTTTCGGTTATAAAAGAAGAGGTACATGAGAGTTTTACCTGGCAACAGATTTCGATGCCGGGATACCAGCCGGCCCGTTCTGCCGGAAAACCGCAGCTTCCGGTTCATACTGAGATGATTATGGTGCCTGCCGGAGCTACCTACAACTGGACCTACACCATCGGAGCTACTGAGAGTTTTCAGGGATACCGTGTCTATCCGACCCTTGCTCCTGCCACCGACAGATATGGAGATCCGGAACCTGTTTTTGCATTCGACCCGGTGGTCTATTCCACCAATGCCTTTTATCCTGCTGCACCCGTAACGGTAATTTCAGAGCAGGAGTTCAGAGGTATGACCCTGGTATGGTTTGAAATCAGCCCATTGCAATACAATCCTGTAACGGGTGAGGTGTTGATGCACAAAAATCTGAATCTTACAGTTTCTTTTGAAGGGGCGGAACAGTTCCTGGATTATTCTGAACATTCTGAACATTTTCTCAGCAATTTTCCGCTGACGGCTGCCAATGCCGGATCGGTGCGCAATGAGATTGAACAATACATTTCAGGTAAAGAATCGCTGAATACCCCATCCCCCTCCTCTTACATTATTCTTACCGATACCCTTTTCGCAGCTGCCGCCCATAAACTGGCAGACTGGAAGCGGCAGATGGGTTTTACGGTGGAGGTGATCAGTGGTGGAGGCTGGACCTTCAATGCCTTGAAAAATGAGGTTCACAGCCGCTATCAGCAATGGACCCCTAAACCTGATTATGTGCTGGTAATTGGTGATAACGACCGGATGCCTGCCCAGATGGTTATAAACCCCGACAATGAGCAATACGGCACCGACCTCCATCTGGTAACCATGGGCGGAGGCGCTGATTTTGTTCCCGAAATGGCCCGGGGAAGGCTTTCTGTAATTTCAGCAGCCCAGGCCATGACCGTTGTGGATAAGATCATCCAGTATGAAAAAAATCCGCCTGCTGATACATTGTTTTACCAAACCGGCCTTAACTGTGCTCAGTTTCAGGACGATAATTTCGATAATTTCGAGGATCGCAGATTCATTCATACCAGCGAAGAGGTTCGGGATTATCTCACTGGAAAAGGATACGATATCAAACGGGTTTATTATGCCGATTTAACAAGTTCAACCCCCCAATATTACAATGCCAGTTATTATTCAAACGGACAGGCACTCCCATCTGCGTTAACCCTGCCATCTTTCAACTGGAACGGCGGGGCATCTCAGATTGCCAGCCAAATTAATAATGGTGCATTTTATGTGCTGCATCGCGACCACGGGTATGCCGGGGGATCGGGATGGCATGCCCCTTATTTCGTCACCAGCAATGTAAGTTCTTTAAGCAATGGGGCAAAGACACCGGTGGTTTTCAGCATAAATTGTCATACCGGTGAGTATACCCTTTCAGAATGTTTTGCCGAACGGTTCCAGCGGCATAACAATGGAGGTGCCGTGGGGGTTGTAGCTGCATCATATTACAGTTACAGTGGCTGGAATGATGGGTTTACGGCGGGTATGTTTGATGCCATGTGGGCTTCACCGGGTCTCAATCCGGCTTTTGGTTCGGGTGGCAGTTCATCCTCTTCCGGTGGCGCGTGTGATCCTTGCGGCGTTGACCTTGGCAACGGCGACTTCGGCTGCGACACTGCCTGCTGCGCCACGGCTGCTCTGCCGGGCGGCGGTTATTGCATGGGCGGGCAGGGC
>CAZJZF010000031.1:1893-7394 GCA_964550385.1 uncultured Lentimicrobiaceae bacterium
ATCCTCGGTTTCGGTTCCCCATCCGAACATCCGGAATATGGGATTTGTGATGAACCACGGATTGCTGCGAATGACCCAGACATGGAGCTCCTCCACCATTGAGTCTCAATACACCTATCGGCTTTTCCACTACTTCGGAGATCCCTCCATGCGCATCCGGACTGCAGTACCTGCAGTTATTACTGTGCAGCACAGCGACAGCATCCAGTGTGGTTCCCAGGGATTTACGGTTTCAGGAGTAAACCTGCCCGATGCCACTGCTACTCTTACCATTCCGGGAAGAATCATTGGATCTGTATCCATAGTGAATGGCACCGGCACAATTCCTACAACACCGTATTCAGCTCCCTGGCTGCTTCTTACCGTTAGCGCTCCCGAAGGGATCCCCCATGTTGATACCATCTGGGTTATCCCGGGACAATTATCCGTATCCGTACAAAAACAGGATGTGAAATGCAAGGGTAAATCAGAAGGCTCGGCAGAACTTACCATCTCATGCGGTATTCATCCGGTTTCGGTAAACTGGGCATTTGGCCCCACTTCCCTTTCCATTTCGCAGCTTCCTGCAGGAACCTATCATTTTTCGGTTACCGATGGTGCCAGTAATACCTACATCGATTCTGTTGTCATCACCGAACCCGCTGCCCCACTTGCCGTTACAGGCAATATTACCCCTGTTCTCTGCTATTACGGTGCCAATGGCACCATCAGCACAAGCGTTTCAGGCGGTGTACTCCCCTATCAGTACAAATGGGGTAATGGTACCACAGCATCTTCACTGCAGAACCTTGCTGCCGGCAATTACGTTTTGACCATCACCGACGGAGCCGGATGCGTAAGATTGGATACCTTTAATGTGGTACAACCTCTGCCTCTCAAAGTGGATGTTGACGTGATTCACGATATGACCAACAGCTGCACCGGGCAGGCGACTGCGTTGCCTACAGGGGGAACTCCTCTCTATACTTATCTCTGGAATGACCCTGCCGCACAGAGTGCCGTTACTGCAACCGGGCTTTGTCCGGGGCTGGTAAGGGTTACCGTTACCGATAACAATGGCTGCATGGCGATCAAGGCCTTTACCCTGTACAACACTTCGGGTATTGAAGAGGCCACGGAACACCGCTGGTCGGTATTCCCCAATCCCATTACAACCAATACGCTGCATATTCATCTTCCGGAATCTGATCAGACTGAAGAAAGACTTGTGGCGGAGCTTTATAATGCAACCGGACAACTTGTAAGCAGTTATACCATACTGCTTGCGGAGAAAAAAATTGTGATTGATCCGTTTCCATCCCAACCGGGAATATATCAACTGATTATCAGGAGAGAAGACTTCACCCAGGTTCTGTCTGAAAAAATAATCAGACTGGAAAAACCCTGAGGATAATTAAACCCTTTGGCAGTCGTTTTGAAAAAGAGCTATGCTACATCAAAAGACAGGGACAAACATGATTCGGGTTTCTTTCAGGAAGAACCTGATGCTTTGGCTGTTATCTTTGATGGCTCTTTCTGCTTCATCACAGTTTTACAACGGGTCGCAGCTCACTTTCGGTAAAAGCAGGGTGCAACATACGGTTGACCGTTTCTGGACCCATTACCGGTATGCCTCGTTCGATACCTATTTTTACCTAGGGGGCAGGGAATATGCATTATATACTGCCAGGTATGTCATGGAGGTGATGCCGGGAATGGAGAAACAGCTGGATTATTCCCTATCTGAGAAAATCCAGTTCATCATTTTTAACAATCTTTCGGAGTTGAAAGAGAGTAATATTGGGCTTTTAAGCGATGAAAGTTACAATATTGGAGGGGTAACCTACATTGTTGGGACAAAGATTTTCCTCTATTTTGACGGAAGCTATATCAACCTTGAGCACCAGATCCGAAGGGGGTTGGCGCAGGTGATGGTAAACGAGCTGCTTTACGGTTCAGAAATCACCTCCCAGATGAAAAACTCCACGCTGATCAGCTTTCCGGAATGGTATCTCAACGGCTTGATCTCCTATATGGCAGAAGAATGGAATGTTGAGACCGATAATTTTGTTAGAGACGGAATCCTGACGGGGAGATTTAAAAACTTTAACAGTCTTACGGGGCAGGATGCAGTATATGCCGGGCACAGTGTATGGAAATATGTTGCTGACAAATACGGTATCGGCAGTATTTCCAATATCCTCTATATGACTAAGGTAAGCCGTCAGATCAACAACGGTTTCCTGTATGTGATCGGAGTACCTTTCAAGACATTGGCCAAAGACTGGATGACGTATTTCAGCAACGAGTATTTCAAATACGACGATGACCGGGGTATGCCCTCCGGAACAGAACTGCCGTTTAAACAACGACGGGAAACAGTAATAAGTACGGTAAAACTTAGTCCCGATGGCAGATACGCAGCCTACGTTACCCAGCAGTCGGGGAAGTACCGCATTATGCTGTACGATGGTGAAACCGGTAAAACCCGGCGACTTTTCCGGCGTGGACATAAGCTGGATATAAAGGTAGATTATAGCTTTCCTCTTCTGGCCTGGCATCCCAGCAGTAAGCTCTTTACTTTCATGGTTGAAGAGAAAGGGTACACTTGGCTATACTCCTTCACCCTTGAGGAGGATCTGCTGGAAAAGGACTTATTATCAGATTTTCAGAAAGTTACCTCGTATGCTTTCAGTCCTAACGGGGAACTGTTTGTGATGAGTGCCATACAGCGCGGACAGTCGGATATTTTTGTATACTCCAGGTCATCACGATCATCGGAACCTCTTACCCGGGATATTTATGACGATACTTCGCCACAATTTATCGATCAGGGAAAAAGAATCATCTTCAGCTCCAATCGTCCCGGAGATACCATTGTTTTCGACAAAATTACCGCACGGATTGACACCCAGCGAGTGATTGACCGTATGCCATTCACTGACATTTTTGTATACGATTTTCTGAAACGAAATCCTGTTTTGCGTAGGATTACCAATACTCCCGGCTACAGTGAACATCAACCCACGGAATACCAGCCCGGGTATATGGTGTACCTTTCGGAAGAGAATGGCATTGCCAACAGGCATCTGGCCCGTTTCGACAGTACGGTGGCATTTGTGGATACGATAACCCATTACTTTTACTTCACCGAGTCGTTTCCCTTAACCAATTACAGAAGGTCGATCCTTGCCATGGATATGAACAGCTCCGGGGGCGAAATGACCGAACTCATTTTTGAAAGAGGAAAATACAAAGTACTGCGCTCCAATGCAGAAGACGCCAGAACTTTGAAAGGGATTAACATGACCAACACCACATTCAGGATGCAGCAGCTTGCCTGGCAGAGGGGAGTTCCCCTGGCTGTACCAAAAGTGGAAGCTACACAAAAAAAGGAAGATCAGGAAGAGTCACCGACTAAGAGGAGGTTTGTGAATGTTAAGCAACAGCAGGATGCAGGGGTGGACACAACCGTTACTTCGGACGGAAATGATATAATGAAGAACGATGCATCGGCAGGAACTCATAAAAAGGGAGAGAGAAGCCTTTTTTTCATACCGAAAGAACGGGTATATGAGGTGGCATTTTCTATTAACCAGCTGGTAAGTCAGGTTGATCTGGGGTACATTAATTCTGCCTATCAAACCTTTACAGGCGGAGGGCAGCCAATATACATCAATCCCGGCATCAACAGCTTCTTCCGGCTTGGCCTCACCGATCTGCTGGAAGATTACAGGGTTACGGGTGGGGTGCGCATTTCTTTCAATCTGCAGAACAATGAATTCTTTCTAAGCTTCGAAGACCTTAAAAACCGCTGGGACAAACAGATAATTCTGCACCGGAAAACCCTGGAATCTTATACTGAGTATAGCCTCATCAAGAGCCAGTCGCATGAAATTCATTATTTGTTGAAATATCCGTTCAGCAATGTTCTGTCTATACGTAACGGATTGATATTAAGACTAGACAAGGATATTTTCATGGGTACTGATCTGAATAACCTGGAGCGTACAGATCTGTTTAATGCCTGGCTTACCGGACGATCAGAGGTAATATTCGACAACACCCGGGAACGGGGAATGAACACCTTGTTTGGAACCCGGGGAAAACTGTTCGGAGAGTATTACCAGAAGATCAACGACCTGGATCAGCACATGGTAGTTATGGGCGGTGACCTTCGCCATTATTTACCATTGCACCGGACTTTCATATGGGCCAGCCGGCTGGCTGCAAGCACCTCTTTTGGCAATAACCGTTTGATGTATTACATGGGCGGTGTAGACAATTGGTTATTGCCCCGTTTCAACAACGACATCAGCATCGACCGGGAGCAGAATTGGACGTATCAGACTCTTGCCACCAATATGCGTGGTTTCGAGCAGAATATTCGCAACGGCAACAGTTTTGTGGTGTTGAACACGGAATTGAGGATGCCCGTTTTCAGATACTTTTTCAATCGACCTCTGCGGAATAATTTTCTCAACCATTTCCAGGTGATAGCATTTGGCGACCTGGGAACTGCATGGACAGGCCCGAACCCATGGTCGGAGGAGAATGCCCTGTACACTCAGGTGGTAGAACAGGGACCCATCAAAGTAACCGTGAAAAGGCAGGTCGATCCCATCGTTGGGGGGTTTGGTTTTGGTGTCCGCAGCTCCATCCTGGGCTACTTCATCAGAGCCGACTGGGCCTGGGGTGTGGAGGATCAAACGGTGCTGCCTTCGATTTTTTATATTTCTCTCGGACTTGATTTCTGAAGACCAACCCCGAACAACATGACCCAGCTATACACACGTATTAAGGAACTTGCAAGGATTTATCATGCTGAAACCATCGCATTCAGAAGACATTTTCACGCCCATCCGGAATTGTCTGGGGAGGAACAACAAACGGCAGCTTTTGTGGCCAGCAAACTCGAGCAATGGGGAATCCCTTTTCGCAGTGGCGTGGGTGGGTTTGGTATCGTAGCTCATATTCACGGAGAACTTGACGGTGAAAAATGTGTGGCTCTACGGGCAGATATGGATGCTTTACCCATTGAAGAGAAGCGTGAGGTATCCTACCGTTCGAAGCACCCCGGTGTGATGCATGCCTGCGGGCACGACGCACACACAGCAGCCCTGCTTGGGGCAGCCCGGATTCTGACAGAGCTGAAATATGCATTCGGAGGAACCGTAAAACTGATCTTTCAGCCTTCGGAGGAGCGATTTCCCGGAGGGGCAAAGACGATGATTGCAGAAGGTGCAATACGGGATCCTGTGCCAATCTGCATTTTTGGTGCTCATGTATTTCCAGGTCTCGAAACGGGTCAGGCAGGTACAAAAGCCGGCCCTTATATGGCCTCCACCGACGAACTTTATCTAACAGTGAAAGGGAAAGGGGGTCATTCCGCTACCCCGCAACAGAATGTTGATCCTGTGGTGATTGGAGCGCAAATTCTGCTGAGCCTCCAGCAGGTGGTGAGCCGGCTGGCACCTCCGGTAATTCCGACAGTACTTTCGTTTGGCAGATTTATCGCCGAT
>CAZJZF010000031.1:7404-12151 GCA_964550385.1 uncultured Lentimicrobiaceae bacterium
GGCAAAACCAACATCATCCCCCATGAAGTAAAACTTGAAGGAACCTTTCGTACATTTAATGAAGACTGGAGAGCTGAAGCCCATCAACACATCACACGTATTGCTGAAACTACAGCTGCATCAATGGGAGGAATCTGCGAGGTGTTCATCGACAAGGGGTATCCATTTCTGGTGAATGATGCTGCTGCTGTTGAGATGTTTAACAACACTGCCCGGGCTTACATGGGAGCCGACAAAGTTTTTGAACTTGACCAACGGATGACCGCAGAAGACTTCGCATATTTTGCACAGCAGATCCCTTCCTGCTTTTACCGCTTCGGCACCGCCAATCAGAAAAAAGGGATCATAGCCAACCTTCACACCCCTGAATTCGACATTGACGAAAAAAGCCTCGAAACCGCTTCAGGGCTGATGGCCGCTTTGGCATTGGATGCCCTGATGGCAGGTTAATTTTTCAACATCGTACAGGGTGTCGGAAAAAATCTGATATTTGCACACCTTTGTGTGTATTAACATTATCCATCTTAAAACTATAGCAATATGTACGGTGAAATGAAGCAGTTTCTGCAAAAAGAACTTGAATCTATCCGCGAAGCGGGATTATACAAAAACGAAAGGATCATCACAACACCACAGGGTGTAGAGATCAAAACCAGCGCAGGCCTGGATGTTTTAAACTTCTGTGCCAACAATTATCTGGGGCTTTCTTCCCATCCAAGGGTGATGGCAGCCGCCGCAAAGTCGATGCAAGAATGGGGTTACGGACTTTCTTCCGTAAGGTTCATCTGCGGAACCCAACAGATTCATAAAGATCTGGAAAAAGCGATGAGTGAATTTCTGGGTACTGAAGATACCATTCTTTTCTCTTCTGCTTTTGATGCCAACGGTGGAGTTTTTGAGCCACTTCTGGGAGCAGACAGTGCTATCATTTCCGATGAGCTGAACCATGCCTCCATCATCGACGGAGTGAGGCTTTGCAAAGCCCAGCGTTTCCGCTACAAAAACAACGATATGGCTGATCTGGAAGCCCAGCTCATCGCTGCCAAGGATTGTACCTTTAAACTGGTCGTTACCGATGGTGTATTTTCGATGGATGGTATCATTGCCAAAATCGATGAGATCTGTGACCTGGCCGACAAATACAACGCCATGGTAATGGTCGACGACTCGCATGCCTCCGGGTTTGTGGGTGCCAACGGACGTGGAACTGCAGAATTCCGCAATGCCCTTGGCAGGGTGGATATCATTACCACTACCTTCGGAAAAGCCCTTGGTGGAGCATCCGGTGGTTGTGTATCAGGCCATACAGAGATCATCGACCTGCTGCGTCAGCGTGCCCGTCCCTACCTTTTCTCCAATTCTGTTTCTCCCGTTATTGCCGGTGCCACTCTTGAGGTGTTGCAGATGCTTAAAGAGTCGAACGAACTGGTTACCAAGATTCAGAAAAACACCGATCAGTTCCGCAAGGGGATGACCGAAGCCGGATTTACCATCGTTCCCAGCACCCACCCCATTACCCCGGTAATGTTTGGCCATCTGCCCAACGACGCCAAGCTGTCGCAGGAATTTGCCAACGCATTGCTCCAGGAAGGAATTTATGTAATTGGCTTCTACTATCCGGTAGTTCCCAAGGGCAAAGCCAGGATCAGGGTACAGATCTCGGCCGCACATGAAGAACACCACATTGCTTTTGCCATCGAAAAGTTTACCAAGGTTGGTAAAATGCTCAATGTTATCTAATAACTGATGATCATAGGGATTGGTACCGACATCATTGAAGTAGAACGCATCCGGAAGCATATCGAAGCAGGATTCGGATTCAGGGACAAAGTCTTCACGCCGCAGGAAATAGCCTACTGCGAGTCGAAGACCAACAAAGCCCAGAACTATGCTGCCCGGTTTTCAGCCAAAGAAGCGTTTCTCAAAGCTGTCGGTACTGGTCTTCGTCATGGACTTTCATTTACTGATATTGAAGTGGTAAATGATGAGCTTGGAAAGCCTGAAATGGTGCTGCACGGAAAAGCGGAAGAACTTTTCCGGCAACTGGGAGCTATTGGTATTCAGATATCAATGACCCACCTTCGCGATTGGGTGAATGCCATAGTAATTATTGAAAAATAAGCCTTTTCTGATGCACAGCCGTCTCTACCCTGTGATGGTTTTTCTCCTGGTAGCCTTTGGGGCAGGTATAATTCCTGTTGCCTATTCGCAGCAATATCCCATGGAATTGAGTACCACTGATAAACTGTTCGGTCTATCGAAGGTATGGCAGGAGCTTGAAAATCAAAGTGTTTCCGTTTACAGAAATGAGGGACCTGACAGCGACAGCCTATACAGAGCCTATATCCCGCTCGTGCTGAACAGTGCAAATGATTACGAGTACTATCGCCTGTTGCAGCGGTTTCTGGCATCCTTCAACGATCCATTTACCCGTGTGGAAATGCCACATAAATTTACCGACTCCATTCTCTCCCCTCCCCTTGAAATTCAGGAAGCCCGGGGCAGGTATTTTGTGTCCAATGCCGATAAAAAACTTGCCGGGAGAATCCCACCAGGATCTGAAATTCATCGTTTTAACGGGTATGATATCAGCGTTTACCTTGAAAATGAAGTTATTCCGTATATATCTGCCGGTACTCCCCAACAAAGAAAGGCTTTGGCACTGGAAGCATTAACCTCCGGGTGGATGAACACACAATTTCTCCTCTCTTTTACAACCCCTGAAGGGAAGAATTCAAATGAAGTGGTGGAAAGATTACCCGGCAGCAAAATTCAATGGTCTTTTCCACGTTCAACTTTTTCTTCCACTGACCCCTTAACACTTGATTGGATTGAGCGTGATATTGCCCTCATTACCCTCAACCGGCTTGATGAAACCACCCTTATCTCTTTTCCGGATATACAGCAACTTGTCAGAGCCAGGGTATTATTGCTGGATCTTCGTTCCTGCCGGCAGGGTGAACACCTGATTTCATCTGCCCGTTTAGCCCTCCGATTTCTGGAACAATCATGGGTGGTTTTGCCTGGCTTTGGCACCCGGAATCAACCTTGTGTCATTCAGGGAAAGGGGGTGGATCAATCCTTCGGAAAACCAACAGGTGGACCACTCTTCAGTTACACTCTTCCCGACACCCTGTTTGGTGATTCCTCCACGGTAAAGTATTCGATGCCGCTAATCGTAATTACCGGAGCAACCACAGCCAATAATGCCGAACACTTCCTTGCGATGTTGTTGCAACAACCCGGACGGGCAAAACTGATTGGAGAAACCACTGCCGGAAGCACAGGTGCGTCCGTTAAAACAGTGTTACCAGGTGGCGGATGGGTGCATATTGGTGCGCGCTTCGACTTTTACCCCGGAGCCGACACCTGGTTTGAGCAGGGTATCACCCCTGATATTATAGTAGTTCCGGATATCAAAAGCCTTCTCAATGGTGAGGACATGGTTTTGAAAAGGGCTATCCAGTTGTGTCACCAATAAAAAAGCGCCTCTTTTGGAGGCGCTTTATAAAGGATTACTTCCCGAATTTCTTCCTGATTTCCTGAATCATTACTTCGGTCATTTTTGCCAGATCGTACTCATCGGTAAGTCCCCAGTCGGCACGGGCAACGCTGTCGTCGATGCTCATGGGCCAGGAGTCGGCAATGGCCTGACGGAAATCGGGTTTGTATTCGATCTCGAATTCAGGGATATGCTTTTTGATTTCAGCAGCCAACGTCTTGGGATCGAATGAGATACCACCTACATTGTAATTTGAGCGAATCTTAACCTTTTCTGCCGGAGCTTCCATCAGATCGATGGTTGATTTGAGGCAGTCGGGCATAAACTGCATCGGCAGCTTGGTGTCTGGGCCGAGGAAACAGGTATATTTTCCATGCTTCACCGCTTCGTAGAAAATTTCCACTGCATAGTCGGTAGTTCCACCACCCGGTTCAGTCTTGTAGCTGATGATACCAGGATAGCGGATTCCGCGAACATCCACTTTGTACTTGTTATAGTAATACTCAACCCAGCGTTCACCAGCAAGTTTTGACATGCCATAAACAGAGGTGGGCTCCATAGTGCAGGTTTGTGGAGTATTGTCGCGGGGGGTGGTTGGACCGAACACTGCAATAGAGCTGGGCCAGAAGAGCTTGTCGATTTTTACGGTACGGCAAAGTTCCAACACATTGAGCAGGCTCTGCATGTTGATATCCCATGATGGAAGAGGTTTCTTTTCTGCACTGCCCGATAAAACGGCAGCCAGATGATAAATCTGGTTAACCTTGTACTTGTTAACCACTTCATAAAGCTGATGGGTATTCATTACATCGAAATGTTCGAATGGTCCGCTGTCCAGCACCTCCTGTGGGGGTTTGGTGTAATGTACTGTTGCAATAACATTATCGGCGCCATACACGCGGCGCAGTTCCATCACCAGTTCAGATCCGATCTGACCGGCACTTCCGATTACCAATATTTTCTCCATCGTGATAAAGTTGATAAATGATTATTCGATAAAAATTCCGGCCACAAAGATAGAATTTTTCTACTGGCACAAAACGGTTTCACAACCCTGACTATCGCGCACCCTAACCTTATAATTCCCGGGGCCTAGATTGGTGATGATATAGGGGGAAGCATTGCTGGAAAAAGGGTAAGTAACACCATTGTCGATACTTATCTCATAAGGCGGTGTACCTCCGGTAATAGTTACCGTGATGGTTCCGTTTCCGGCACCGAAACAGGTTGGATCAGCAGTTACGA
>CAZJZF010000032.1:0-12140 GCA_964550385.1 uncultured Lentimicrobiaceae bacterium
TTAGGCGGCCAGGTGGGCGGCAGGTATTATTTTACCAACAGGTTTGGGATCAATCTTGAGTTCGGCGGAGGCAATGCGTTCTACGGCGGCAAGTTTGGCATCACACTTAAGCTCTAGACAAATACTGGTAATTTTGTCCGGCAACCCCGGCAGCGAAGGAATACATTCCGGGCTGCCGGGGTTTTTGGTATTATATCGAAGATGGCAAATGAAAGATTAGGCGTCATCCCGTAAATACCCTGGACATAAGGATGACCAGGAGAAGAATGGGTAGAGTTAATATCTATTGCATGTTTCTGATAGTTGTTGCCTTGCAGATCAAAAATAACCTGCAGAATATGATGCGTAGTTTGTAACATACATCGCTACATTTGCACCGCCAGGAACAACAGAAAAAGCACATCATGAAAGCCATTCTGAAATCAATGGGTCCGGGACTTATCTGGGCCGCAGCGGCTATTGGGGTATCGCATCTGGTACAATCCACAAGGGCGGGAGCAAACTATGGATTCGAACTGATTTGGTTTATATTGCTTATCAACATCATCAAGTACCCGTTCTTTCAGTTCGGACCCCGATATGCTTCGGCTACCGGAGAATCGCTGATGCACGGCTACCAGCGACTTGGATCCGGGGCGGTATGGATGTTTATTATCCTCACTTTTCTTACCATGTTCGGCATTCTTTCGGCAGTAACACTGGTAACTGCCGGATTGTTTGCCGGGGTTGCGGGTGGCGGCATCTCAACGGAAACTTGGGTGCTGATCATCCTCTCCATTTGTGCTTTGATCTCTTATATCGGCCGTTTCAGGGTGCTGGATAACCTGGTGAAGGTAATCATTGTAACTTTGTCAGTTACAACGCTTATGGCGGTGGTATCGGCCGCTCTTAAATGGAATCCGGCTACTGTTGCCGGACTTCCGGGGATGAAGTGGAATCTGACGGATGTAGCTTTCCTGATTGCCCTGGCAGGATGGATGCCCAGCGCCATCGATATTTCGGTATGGCACTCGTTCTGGACCCTGGCAAAGAAAAACCGGCATGGGGAAATCCCCACGGTGAAGGAGTCGCTGTTCGATTTCAATATCGGATACATTACAACCATCGTTATCTCCATCGGATTTTTGCTGCTGGGAGCCTTTGTAATGTACGGCTCAGGTGAGGAGCTGTCGGCAAGCGGAACCATTTTCTCCCGGCAGCTCATTTCGATGTACACCACCTCCATCGGAAGCTGGGCCTATTACATCATTGCTATTGCCGCTGTTACCACGATGTTTTCGACCACCCTCACCGTGATCGATGGTTTCCCCAGGGTGCTGAGCCACATGTACCTGTTTGTATCGAAACGCGATCGCTACCAGCGCGATTCCCGCAGGGAACGGAAAACCAAGCAGTTCTGGCTGGTGTTTATGATAGCCGGCACCTTTCTGATTATCCGTTTCCTTGCCGCCAGCATGCACTGGCTGGTAGATCTGGCCACCACCCTCTCATTCCTCACTGCCCCATTGCTGGGATATCTGAATCTCAGGGCGATGACAGCCGGACATGTACCACCGGAAGCCCGTCCCGGCAAAGCTATGGTGCTCTTCAGCAAGGCAGGTATCATTTTTATGGCTGCCTTTGGTGTGGTATTTCTGGCATGGAAGTTTTTGGGGTAGCGATCTGCCGGCAGGAAGTCCCCGGATGGTGAAAATCCTTTGCTCGATTCCCTGATGTGTGATGCCAAATTCGTTTGTTTCCATGATAAATTTTTCTGGTTGGTTTAGATTCATCTTGCTGCTTTAGGATATATGATTGAGCAACCAAAAATGGAAGAAATTTCAGGGAAAAGCTGAGGTTGAGATAAAGGGGTATTCCCCAATTCTTCTCAACCTCCCAAACATGATCAAATCAGCACATCCCAATATGTTAGAGCTCTCTACTATTAATCATCAGAAAACGGTCGTGGCATAGCTGATTTTCAGAGAGAAATGCTAATAGAGACTTTTTGGAGTGGGCTCAATAATGCTATTTTTTAATTGCGTAACTAATAAATTTAGGATTTTCTACTTGAGATATATCTATTTTAATCCATCCCAATCTTCCTTTATATTTAAAACCTATATATCTAAATTGAGGTCCCTGGATATACCATGAACCACCATCATAATCAGGAATTGAACCTGGCATATTAACAGGGTAACTCCACATTGAATGCCAGTAATTATAATTAGTGGCGTGATTAAAATTTGTCCATTTTGAATGATTGCGGATCAAATCATTTTCTGAAAATGCAGATACAAAAGGAAAAGTTGTATAATATCCTTGACCAACATAATATTTTCGATCCCCAATATGAAAACTTGCACTATCATGCGAATTTATCTTTAATCCAGCCCATGTAAAAATACCTGAATCTTTGATCACTTGCAGAGAGTCCGGATTAATGATCTTCATATAAACCAATAACGACATTGAATCATTTTCGAATTGCAGATTAATGGTTTCTGTTGCAACTGCCGCCCACATATTGCTCTCCATTATAGGATTAAGGGTTATCGGAGATAGAAACTCATAGTATATGAATGACAAATCATACAATCCCGCATAAATACTGTCTGGTTTCAAAACAGGAATGGAATTTCCATAACCGGTTCCCACACTATTGGTTGCATAGGCCCTTATGTAATAGGTTGAATATGGGGTCAATCCGGTAATATGGCTGATAAAACTACTATTCATTAGCACATCATCGGTTTGATGATCTTCTATTGTGGGGTTTATTTCCGTACTCCAGCATACTCCACTGGCAATGATTCCGGATCCTCCATCACTTATAATGATTCCGCCACTCTCGGCTGTGGTTAAAGAACTATTTGACACTGCCATTGTTGTTACTTCAGGCAATACAGGTGTTTGAATATCCTTTTTGCAGCTATACATATTCATCAAGAGAAATAGCACTATTGGGTAAAGAATAAGCCTTCCAAATTTTTTCATCGATCTTAATTTGTTTTATATGACTGAAGGCATAACCCGTTTGCCCCCACACCCCATGCGAGCGCTAAAGTACTGCTTTTTCTGCTCATAGTCAAGTGGGTAACTCAGCTTTGCAAGGGGTAGGTATAGGATGTTTTGAAATACACTAAAACACCGATTAACAACCAATAAAGTAATAAAATTATGGGTTTTGAAATCTGATCTTAGTAGCATTGAATATACACCCGTTCATACCAACTTTATTATTTTATTATCGTGATTCGGAACATCCTGGAATGAAAGAAAAACGAATAGGATTTTGGGTTATCCAGTGTCGAAGTCGGTAAGAGTTGGGGAATCAGACCATGAACCATGTGAGCTCAAACTTACATGAACTTATATGACTTCTTATAAGCCTTATATGTTTAAAAACCTCTGTTCATAAGGTATTTGCGTTTCAGGATATTTTTTCGTAGGTTTGTGTATGGCAATTTGATTTTCAGGAAATAACAAAAATTCAACCTAACATGAATACAATGCAATGGATCAAGCTGGTGGTCTCTATCGGACTTCCGCTGGCGGTGGGAGCCTTTGCCGGGATGTACACCTCTGCGGCGGTGCCCGAATGGTACGCCAGCCTCAACAGACCCTCCTTCAACCCGCCCGGTTGGGTTTTCGGCCCGGTATGGACGGTCTTGTACATCCTGATGGGGGTTTCGCTGTTCCTGGTCTGGAAATCGGAGCCCGGACAGGCACGCAACGTGGCCATGGGGGTATTTTTTGTGCAGCTTGCACTCAACTTCGCCTGGAGCTTTATCTTCTTCTACTCGAAGATGATCGGTCCGGCGCTGATCGAGATCATTGTGATGTGGATCACGATTGTGATCATGCTGGTGCTGTTTTACAAAATCCGGCCTCTGGCGGCCTACCTCAACATCCCGTACCTGCTGTGGGTTTCGTTTGCCACCGCGCTGAACGCCTCCTATTATTTGCTGAACAGGGGTTGAACAGACTACACCCGAAAGGGTATAATTGCAAAGATATTTCCATTTTTACCCCCTTTCGGGTGTATTTTGTAAGATATTTATTATATTTGCACCCTAACAGGTATAAATATGGAATTGGCAGCATTTGTTAAGAAGATGCGTAAAGCAGTAAAACTCACTCAGCCTGAACTCGCAGAGAAGGCGGGTGTGGGTTTACGTTTCGTAAGGGAACTGGAACAAGGGAAGGAAACATTACGGCTGGACAAAGTGAACCAGGTGCTGCAGCTATTCGGTCATGAAGTGGGAGCTGTTCGCAGATCAGGTATTACCAATACCGATATGTCAACAACATGAATTAGAAAAATCGCAATAACACCACATCAATATGCGGAAAGCTAAAGTGAAAATCGGGGATCAGCTGGCCGGGCTCCTTTGGCTGGATGAGGAGGGGTATCATTTTGTATATGAGACATCGTATGCTTCACAAACTGCTACCCCGCCGGTGAGCCTTACCCTACCCGTTCGAGTGGCTCCTTATACCTCAAATGTGCTGTTTCCCTTTTTTGATGGTCTGATCCCTGAAGGATGGCTGTTGATGGTCGCAGAAAAGAACTGGAAACTGAACCCCAAAGACCGGATGGGATTGTTGCTGGCCTGTTGCAGGGATTGCATCGGCAATGTGAGTATTGAAGAGATACAGGAGGATAAATCATGAGAAGATGTCTCTTTTGTTATCAGACGCTTACAGAGCAAGGGGCAGATTTTCACCCCAATTGCTCAATGAAAATATTTGGCCAGCCAGCCCCTCCCGAACTGCATTTTTCGGGAAAGGAGATAGAGGCACTTGCAACCGAGGTGATCAAAAGCAGAACAGTCGTCACAGGGGTGCAGCCGAAATTGTCGCTGCACTTGTCAAAAGATGGCAGAAACAAAGAACAACGATTCACCATCGTAGGTTTGTGGGGTGGCTATATTTTGAAGCCTCCTGCTGACACCTGGCCCCAATTGCCTGAAGTGGAAGATTTGACCATGCACCTGGCCCGGATAGCAAACATTCCAACTGTGCCTCATAGTCTGATCCGGATGTCGTCAGGCCAACTTGCCTACATCACCAAACGAACAGACCGCGCAGGCAAGGGGAAACTGGCAATGGAAGATTTTTGCCAGTTGACGGAACGGCTTACTGAAGACAAGTACCGTGGCAGTCATGAACAAATTGCCAAAGCGATCATCAAATATTCAGCGACCCCGGGGCTGGACCTTGTCAGATTCTTCGAGCTGGTATTGTTCAGTTTCATTACAGGGAATGCCGATATGCACCTGAAGAATTTCTCTTTACTGGAGCAGCCCGGACTAGGCATGACCTTGTCGCCGGCATACGACCTGGTAAATACTGCATTGGTGAATCCTGCAGATAACGAAGAGCTGGCTTTGACATTGAACGGGAAGAAGAGAAAAATCGACAGACACGATTTTATGGCCGCCATGAATGGCCTTAAAATCACCGAGAAGCAACAGCACAATATCTTCCATAAAATGGTGAAAGGTCTGCCTGCCTGGCTGGAATTCATCGACATGAGTTTCCTGTCAGAAGATTTCAAACAGAAATACACGGAAATCATCCGGCAGAGAATGCAACGTCTTTTCCCTGCACAACGGTAACAGCGTTTCGCAGCCTATTTGGGTTTCGTTTGTCACTGCGTTGAATGCCTCCTATTATGTGCTAAACAGGAGAGGGTAAGGGGTCATGAATGGAGGCACGGTAAGCCGTTGCGTTGGAGCGCTACAACCGGATTAATGTAGCAGCAATTTCATCACGCAGTTTGGGCGATACCTTTACCTCATCGGCAAACCTTTTCCATTGGCTTACTGTTTGGCTGATTTCCTCAATGGTATCTGCCGCCTTTTTGTTTCTGATGGATTTGCCAATGGTGAGCAAATCGTCTTTGGAAAGATTGGTTCGCTTGCCATGGATACTTAAAGCATGCTGACTCACCCATTGATGCCCGGGTTGATAAGCATGGCAAACATCATAGGCCGGTGCCAGTTCCCACCTGCCCCCTTTTTGCAAACGGAACGCGAAGTTCTTGGTGTGATCATCACAATTGCGGGCCACCACATTAAAAACCATTCTGCGAAACAGTTGCTCTGCATCAGAATAGGGCAGCTTCAGTTCACGCATGGTTTGAAACAACTGCTCATAACTGTAACTGGTTACAAGGTTGTAATCGAAGTGCTTTATGGCACAGAAGGTCTGGATGTGGTGTTTGGTTGAACCCCCCTCCCGATCGAAACGCCGGGTCATAAAATGGGCCCTGCCGTTCTCTTCCAGTAACCCTGAGGGCATCATCTGTATGCCACAAGCCACGGCCATGTTGTAATAGGCCATTTCCACCCGGCCATACCCTTTGCTTGCGCCCAACTGCACATCGCTTACCCCATCCAGTTTGATCAGCCAATGTTCAAAGCCTTTGGGGGCATTGGTCTGACCCGATCTTACTTCGCCTGTTTTTTCGTTGTAGGCAATCACCGCCTTGGGTCTGGCTCCACCGGCAGAGGTTCCGATGCGCAGTATCTCAGCTACACCCCGGGCTTCACCAGCGCGCAGTTTGGTTACGAACGCTTCCTTTTTCGAGAGCATTTTCCGGGCAATATCCACCAGACTGTCCATTTCAACAGTAAAAGCTTTTTTGTTCTCCGGCAGGATGGCTGGTTCAAACTCCAGGGCGCCCATTCCACGGGTGCCAATGAAACACAACATCTCTACCGGATTCATACTATCGGGGGTGCGACCCTGCTGGGCCAGCCACAGGTTGATGAGGTCACGACCATACCGGTCGGGCAGCACATCGGCCAGTAAGCCCGGCAACCCTTTGAAACAATCCAGAAATGGATCGGCTTTTTTTCGCAAGGCAGGAAAACCGAAAGTATTCCCGGGGGCACTCAACGGCATTTGTAAAGGGGCTAAATCCCATCCCCTGGTTTTACATCCGGCGTCGTATTCAAAAGTGGCATAGCCGGTAGCTTCATCCCAGGCTACTGCACCTGCCAGTTCGCCCCAGATTTTTACATAAGCTGTATTCATGGTTTACCAATCTGATTTTTCCGGATCGTTTGTTGTTGAATTTCTGGCTCTTTTCCGCTTTTCCTTCTCGGCTTTGGCCAATGCGAGTGGACTGATACGCTGCTGCACCTCAAACGCATCCATCACCTGCAGTTGATCCAGCATGCGCAGCACCTGTATCAGCGTGGCAAGTGTAACCGTTTCACCCCTTTCGAGCAAACTGAGGGTTGAGCGGCTAATCCCCGCCTCATGCGCCAGGGTATCCTGCGTTTTGTTCTGCTCCAGCCGGTGATGTTTTACAAACGACCCGATATGCGCCACCAGGGCCTGATCACTCATGGCGTGCCATGATTTGAATGATAATTCAGTCATAATGCTTCAATAATTTGCTTAACGAATGAATTGCCGTGCAAATATACGAAATATATTAAGCAAATCAAATAATGTAAATGAATTATCATTCATTCGATACAAACAGCAGGCTTAATGAATGATATATCATTCATCAGTCTGTTTGGAAGGACAATTATAGGGAAAAATCGTGTTGAAAAATAATCATCCGGAGCCTCTGGTGAACGTACACCGCATTTCATCCCCGCTCTACGGATTGTCTTTCACTGCCTAGGCCATACACAAATCGGGTTTGGGGTGCAGGGCAGGGTTGTATTCCGTTCCGTCGTCGTAGTAGAATGGCATAATGGGTGGATTGTTGTTGGATTACTGGTTGTAAAAATAGTTTATAAATACTCCGGCAGTGAGTTATGCCTGGCAATAAAAACTTTCAGGTCATTCAACGCTTTGCGAATAGCCAGTTTGTTGGTCGATGGCAAATCCAGTTGCTCCCTGATAGGATCAAGTGCTCTGTAACCAAAGAGCAGACGAATCAAAACATAGAGTTTGATCTCTTCACTGGATTCCTGGTTGTATTTCCTGAAATCTGAAATGGCATTATCAGTCTCCCCTAACTCCATCCATGCATGGAAAATAAACTCGGTGAGGTTGTTAAGCTTCTCTGTGTACTGATAATCGGTTCGAAAAGCGCTCTTCTTGTCACGAGGTTGATTCAGGTGTTCCTCCCTGAGGCCGATGCAATATTCAATCAGGTACTGCTTCATGTCGGCAGTAGGCAGATGCTCCAGCATGATTTTCATCAGGCCTGTATACAGGGTGTATCTGTTCAGAGCGTTATCTATCACCAGATGAACTCCCTGGGTTACCAGTGCTTTTTTTTCTGACGTCTGGTCAATGGTATTCAGAACGGAAGTAAAAAACGAGTGTTGAGGAATTCTAATGGAGTCGAAGACATCGTATCCTGAAAAAAGCACATAATGGCATGCATAGGTCATCACTTTGTAGAGCTTTACCAATAGCCCGGCAGAATCTTTCTGGTATTCAGGATATTTTGAGAACTCCAGCAACGCTTTGTAGAACCTGTTCACATGGAACCTCCACTTGGGTCTCTCTGCTTTCGGGATGTAGCGATTGGGAATCAGGTAGTCCTGTGCATAGGCATGCTCTTCAAAGAAGAGGATTTCAGCTTTGAGGGTATCAAAGCTTGCTGATGTCCCTTGTTTTTCGGTGCTTTTCTGCTGAGTGCTTTTCCGGGGATTTTGGATCAGTTCAACCACATTGTTATCCATTTTTTGTTGCTTGGTGAGTATCTTGTACAAACCTTCGGCAATCAAATGCAGGGATTCAGGTTTATGGCCTTTCAGCAAACTTCTTACTTCTGAGATTTTCAGCACTTCGTTGGTGTCTTTCATAAGGGCTCAATTTGCTGCGAAAATAGAAATTTTCGGTTGAGGGAAGTGAGCCATTCCTGATCATCCTTTTCAGTAATGATTCCACCGAGCAACTTGTGGATTGCTTCGAGATGAACTTTCCGGTAAGATCATCGGCTATGTGCTGATAAACCTTTTTTTGCCAGGGGTTGCCGGTTTGGTAGGGGGTGGGCATATTAACTTACAAGTAGGTTTATAACACAAAAATAGTGTAAATTGCACTCGTTTTATTGGTTTCTTGATTTCTCTATTTGTTTGATTAATAGAATAGAAACCTGTGTGTATCGATTATCTGGGCTGAAAAGACAACTAGGCAGAGCAATCATGTAATATTTCGAATGTTTAATGAATTTTCAGAATCACAAAAAAAAATGGAAGAACAACAAAGGAAACTTATTATTAAGAACGCCAAGAGCTTTTTTAGAGAAGAAATAGTCGAAAACCATATCACTGGCGCATGTGACCGGGCTGGCAGGCTCTCAGAATACAATGTAAACCCATTTTTATTCAAATATTTGGCAAATTTCTTGACCGGAAATGATAGTCCCGAAAGCATTGCCAAAGCTTTAGTGCTGCCTAGGATTTTGGGCTCTTCGATTACAACCTCTTTTGGAATGAAGGTTCAGAGCATGATCAGTTCACTATTTCAAGGACTGGGTTCAACAACCCAAGGCATTGATATAGAATTTATTGATGGAGTGGATGGAAGAAAGAAATACTGTCAATTAAAGGCGGGTCCCAATACCATAAATTTTGATGACGTACTTACTGTTGTAAACCATTTCAATGGAGTCAGGTCACTTGCAAGAACTAACAATCTTCAAGTTGGAATTCATGATTTGATTGTAGGTGTAGTCTATGGAGAGGAATCCGAATTGAGCTCTCACTATCGAAAGATTTCTAAAAACTATCCCGTTCATGTTGGTCAGGATTTTTGGCATAGATTAACCGGAAAAGAAGATTTCTATTTCCAATTGATTGATGCAGTTGGAGAAGTTGCACTAGAAGTTGATGCAAGCAAAGTGGTTGAGACAACAATACAGCGATTGGCTAAGGAGATCGCCGAAAAATACTAATTCCCTTTTAAGCTCTTGGTTTTATAGTACTCATTCAGGCATCTAATAATCGAAAATCCTAATTCCTGTCCGAGATTAACAGGCACAGCGTTGCCAATTTGTTTGTATTGTTGCGCTATGGATCCAGCAAATGCCCAATCATCCGGAAATGTTTGAATTCGTGCATATTCCCTTACTGTAAACGGTCTGGTTTCGTCAGGATGACACCTTTCCGTTTGTTTTTGGGCAGGACTACACGTCAGGGTTAATGAGGGTTCATCCCAGCCTATTCTACGTGCCATTCCTGTTTTGCCACCACCCAAATAAAAACTACCACCCATATACTCTTTTTGAAGATCAAGTGGCAAATCGCGCCAGTAACCTTTTGGTGGTACCATATCCAGCACCTTTTTCTTGCTTTCAGGGTATTTTACGCCCATTGAAAGAGGAACATCACTATCATACAGTTCACCTTTTTTTAGTGCGTCTTTGAGATTATAGATTTTCCTGAAAGGCTTAGGATACTCAAAATTCACAGCAATATCCTTTCTTATACCAACCATGATCAGTCTTTCTCTTTTTTGCGGCACACGGTATTGAACTGCTTTAAGGACTTGAACAGGGAGCACCCTATATCCAATTTCATTCAGAATGGAGATCATCCCCTGAAGGGTTTTGCCCTTTTCATGGCTTAGAAGCCCTCTGACATTCTCCCCAATGCAAATTAGAGGATTCACCTCTTGAACAACCCTTGCAAATTCGTAAAACAGAGTTCCCCTGGCATCGTTCAGTCCCAATTTCTTCCCAGCGTAACTAAATGCCTGACAAGGGAACCCCCCTGTTACAACATCAACCTTGTCTTTATACTCTAGGAAACTAAAGTTCTTTACATCACCTTCGAGTACATTCCAGTTAGGCCTATTGTTTCTTAGTGTTTTACAGGCCCAAGGATCGATTTCATTAAGAGCTCTGCATTTCAATCCAGCTCTTTCCAACCCGACAGCTAACCCACCTGCACCTGCAAATAGTTCTATTACAGAGTATTCATTTTTCGGGACTACTTTATTGGAAATATCTTCATCAAATGACTTATCAAAGAGACTTCCCATAAGTGCTTGGACATCAGCTTTTTTATATACCCGGTAATTGGAGACAGGTTCACGAACGGCACTTAATATTCCTTCTTTGTCCCATCTTCGAAGCGTTTCTTTGCATTTTCCAATCAGCTCCGAGGTTTCCGATAATGTCAAATAGTCTTTCATATAACCATATTATTAAACCTTATACAATGGTTACAAATATAGAGACGTTTTTGGAAAAATAGCAAGATCAGTAAAATTATTTACTAACAAATTTCATGATGGGTAGGGTGGGCAGAGATAATGGTGAATTAATTGGTTTTGGACTGGGTGGTTAGCGGCGATTCATCATCAGGGTGCGATGAGGTGCCTGACTCTAACAGATTTTTCTCCTCTCATCATCAGACTATTCTTGAAAATCTAGAAGCTTTGCCAGGTATACAAGCGAGAAGAATGCTAACTTTCCAGAGGTTAATTCTTTTTCGTATCAGAAATAGCCCTTAAATGAAATGGGAACAGATCTACAGATCTTATCCAATCCGCCCTTCTTAATAAACATTTTGGCATCCTTGTCAAAGTTGAATAGCCGATATAAATGAAAATCACTAAGATTGCTCTGCGAAAACAACAGTTCGTTGCGGGAGAAGAAAAACGGAGTTTCTTTTCCTAATTTGGTTGTTTTCACCTCGATGAACTTATCGGTTCCATTTAAGTTTTTCGATAAGATATCGAACCCAGTGCCATCACCTTCCTCTAACGAAATCCAACGTACCTGATCAGCCAGTTTTTCTTTTCCAGATAATATGAGTTGCCACCGTTCATATTCAAGCGCCAATTCTTCTCCAAGAAGCCCAAGATTACGGTTACTTTGTTCTTTTTCTAAGTAGTTTATTTTGATAGGGCTTCTGGTATATGCTGCATCCGGCTCCTCTACAAACTGTGCATTGGAAGGAGGATCAACAATAAGGCTATTAAAATTTTTCCTCAATTGAGGTTGACCGATATTACATTCCGCAAATTGTTTGAATTTCTCTTCGAAGGATCTGTGCTTGTGCAGATAGTCGATCACATAATCTTCTAATATGTGTTGATAGTTGAACCGTGGCAAATAACCATGTATGTATGGTTGCCCAATACTTACGAGAACTGCACTTATATTTTGGAGTTTGAATTCAATAGAACCTTCTGAACGATTATTTAAAAGTGGGAGTAGCTTT
>CAZJZF010000033.1:0-11861 GCA_964550385.1 uncultured Lentimicrobiaceae bacterium
CCAGCTGCTGTAAATATGGCATCATTGATCCTCATCATCACCGATTCGTGAATTTCGCCAAACTGCGATGGTGTGATGATGACTGGGGCAGGCAATGGATTTCCTGACGAATACACAGTGTCATTAAAGATCCCCTTGATCTCGAACAATTGATTATAAATATCCACGATCCCTGTTACTTTTACAGAATCGCCCCGCTGCAGTGAAGTCATAGCTGCATCATAAATCGCCAGTCCTCCGGTGGGATCCTGAATGTACCTTATCACCCCCAGCTCGCTGCCATTGAGTACAACCCCGGATACGGTTATGGTGTCACCATTAACGGCAAGCTTTGCCGTAGAAATGGGCACAGGATTCTGTGCCACTGAAATCAAAGAAAGCATTAACAGACTAAAGGACAGAACAGCAGTTTTCATAATTAATATGTTTTTAGATAGATAACCGAAGGGAAACGTTAAATTTCCTTCCGGAGCCGATAAACACAGCAGCCGATTTTGCATCGAAACTGTTGAAAGTTTGACCGGTATAGCTATCGTTGTTGGAGGCATCGGAGATATAACGGTTGTCAGAAAGATTCAGAATACTGAACCGCAGGTCGCCCCTGAGGTCATAATAGCGGAAGCTGTAACCAGCATTCAGGTCGAGGAGATAATAATTGGGGATTCGCCATGATTGCCTTGGATTTCCTTCACTGTCAAAAGCCCATTTGTTGCTCACCGGATCGAGATCCAGCGGGTCAAAATTAGCATAATGCTTTCCGAACCAGGTGATTCCACCGCTCAAATAGAATTTCTTTCGCCATTCGTAGCGCAATCCCTGTCTGAACTGTTGCTGAGCCGCATCTCCCACATAGAGTCCTTTGGCATCGAACAGAACAGTCTTTACCACTTCTCCTGTGTTTTGGTCGATCACCCTTGCTGAATCGGCTGAAGTCCACCGCCAGTCACCGAGTGATAGCACAGTTTCCGAAACCAGTCCCGGCAGAATATGAACCCCCAGCTCCATTTCAACCCCCTGATGGAGGGCATCCACGCCATTGATGTTTACGTTGTAAGTCACATCGTCAATCACAACGGTAGGGGCAAAGTCGGCAGGTTTATTCTGCCATACGGTATAGTAAGCATTCAGGTTGAGCGTGAACCGGTTGTTGTAGAAGTTGTAACCCACTTCAGCAGCTCGTATATCTTCGTTTTCAATGAGTTGGTAAAGCCTGTTGAACCGGTCGTACACATTGTTAAACCGTGGTGCTTTGCTTATATACCCTAAATTGGCAAAGACATTGGATGTTTTGGAAAGGTTATAGTTGGCACCGGCCTTTAAAGTATAACCGGGAATCCACTTCACAGGGGTAGTAGCGGAACGGGCTTCCGGCGAGGCAATGGTATAGGCCTGATCCTGATACCAGAAAGTATCGGGAATGGAGATAAATCCACCTTCTGCGAGGTTGAATTTCCGGATGTATCCAACCGCCTGTGGAATCACAGAATCTCCGATCACCAGATCTTTTTTCAGGAAATAATCCTTGCGCTGGTATCCTGTTTCAGCTCCTGATGCATTCACAAAGAAATTCCATTTCTCCAGTTTGTATTCAGCCTGGGCAAACAAACCGCCCCACTGAACAATACCGTCGTTGTTGAAATTCATTTTATCTCCTTGCAGACGTTTGTTGGAGGGGTTGGTTTTATCGCGCAGTTCGCTCGACTTCACCTCATCAATCCAGTATTCTGCCCCCAGCAGGTCATGGGCAATCTGATAGTGCTGCCCCACATAGTAGCGTCCGTCGATCCCACCCGAGATCTTCAGTTTTTCATTCAACCGGTAATCTATTGTGGATAAGAAGCCACCCCAGACGTGGTTGTTGATGGCACTTCGCATGATAATTCCCTTGCCCGCTGTGAGGGTTCCATTCTGCGCAACATTGTTGTCATACACCTGTTGAAAGTTTACCAGTCCAGCCTGTGGTCCGGTAAGTATGGCAGGAGGTGTTGCGGTCAGCCCGGTTCCCCCACCGTTCCCCAGCGAAAGGTACACGATATTGGATACAGAAAGGTTGGGAGAAATGGTCCAGAAATCGCGTAACGAAAACTGTGGTTTGTGATAGTAATTGAGTTTTTCGTTAATGGGTTCATACGCGCTTGCAGCAATGGTGCTGTCTCTTCTGAGCCAGCCCCAGTGTGGGTTATGGTTTAAACCCAGGTTTATAGGCCCGGGGCTGTACTGGTTGGTGTCGATGCCCAACCTGTTGGCCCAGGCAGTGTCGAGCCTTGACAATGCCATGGTGTAAGCACGTTGTCCGTGGCTCTGGGGTGCTCCCATACCTGTTACACTCAGCAAATGTTTTCCCAGTTTCTTGTCCACCCTGAAAAAGTAAAAATACCCTTTGGTCCAGGTCATATCTACCTCACCATTCCCTTGCTTGTATGAACCGGCAACAGTGAAACTCCACCCTTTTTTCAGTCTTCCGGAATTGTATGCCATAGAGGTTCGCAAAAAATTATCTGAGCCCACCTCCTGCTTCAGGCTCAGATTCCTGCGGGCATCGATGCCAGTGGTAAGTATATTCATGGTGCCACCAACCGATCCTATGGCGAGCTTGGAAGCACCCAGCCCCCGTTGCACCTGGATGGTCCGGGTGGCCATATCCAGACCAAACCAGTTCGACCAGTATACCCAGCCGTTTTCCATATCATTTACAGGAATACCGTCGATCATCACTGCAATATTCCGCTGATTGAAACCACGGATGTTGATACGGGCATCGCCATCGCCACCCCCCTGCTGGGTTGCATACACCCCGGGCGTTTTGTTCAGAATCATCGGGATATCCTGTGACGCCAGCTCCTCCTGGATCTTGGTTACCGGAATGGTGCTGAAAGCTACCGGGGTTTCACGCATTTTTGCAAGGTCGGCAACAACCTCAAACTCCTGAAGAACAATACTCTTCAGCACGAAATCAACCTGAAGATTACGATCCAGGATAACAGTGCGAGTAACTTTCTCTGTGCCTACATAGCTCACATTAAGAGTATAAGTACCCTTAGGAAGGGAAATTACAAAGTTACCGTTACCATCGGCCACAACTCCTTTTCCCTCACCATACAAAATATTGGCAAAAGGCAGAGGTTCGTTTGTAATGGCGTTGGTAACTGACCCCGAAAGGGTAAACTGCTGGGCAAACGATCCTGCAGCGAACAAGAAAAAGCCTAGCAAAGCAAGAATTGTCCGGAATTTCATAGGCAGATGCTTGATAGTTTTACTACTAAACTACCCGGTGATGCACACAGGTGCTCCGGGATTAACGAGGTTAGAGGTGCCCCTCAGTAATATCAGAAAGAATTTTTACCTGACAATAACCCTTTTAACAATGGAGCGTTGATCAGCAAATAGGATGCGCACCATGATCATTCCACTGCTTATCCGGTCGTTGAGGCGGATTACCATATCGCCACGCTGTTCGGCATTTTGCATACGATACAGCAATTGACCCTGAAGGTTCAGAAGTTCAACTTCCTGTATAATCTGGGTGGCTTTTACCGTAAAGGTGCTTCCGGTTACCGGATTCGGATAGAAAAAAGCGTCGTATACCGGATTGTGCTCATACACGCTGCTGGGATCGCATTCGCAGATATGCCAGCCCAGGTTATCGAAATGGTTCTGTGGAAGGGAATCCCACTCCGCACAGGGGTTGAAATAAGGCGGGTTTACGGTGACACCTATTTTTATGCCGGGCTTGCGGATCAGGGTTTTATTGGCAGTCATCCACCTGCCGCCCAGGGCATCTGTAAAGCCGGCAGCAGTATCACAGGTCCAGGCAGTTCCTGGGTCTTCACCAACCTTGCCTACAACGTCAAGGTAGGTCCCATTCAGGAGCTCCAGGGTCACAGCATCGTCACCATTAAAATAGTGCATCCGGTTCACATTGTAATCAGGACACAACAAAGTGTCGGCTTTGGCGAGCAGCTCTTTAAATACTGCCGTATCCTGGCCTGTAAGGGTGGTGTCCTGCTTATCAAGCACGGTAACAAAAGTGCCATAGGCGGGAATAATACCCGAAATGGCTACCGCATAGGGCGTAGTGCCTCCGTTGGAATAGCGCACCAACTGATATCCGGTGAGGTTGATCGGGTTTGCCGTAGGATTGTAAATTTCCAGGGCTTTGTTGTTGTGCGATCCCTCAATATACTCAGAGATGAACAGTTGTGTGCACTGGGCAGATGCGAAATTGATGGCTGCAAATGCCACAGCCACAAGGAGTAAGGTTTTTTTCATACAGGCTTGTTTTTGGTTACAACAGTTTACAAAACTAAAGTATTTTTTGGTTGCTGCCTGGCTTCATGTGTTAAATAATTGACGAAAATGAATCCTATAAAACCTTCAGCATGAAAGCATATTCCAGTGCGATCTCGCGGAAGGCTTCAAATCTTCCCGATGCACCCCCATGGCCAAATTCCATTTGGGTATTTAACAGGATCAGATTGTCTGAAGTGTTGTATTCCCGAAGCTTTGCCACCCACTTGGCAGGCTCCCAATACTGTACCTGAGAATCGTGGAACCCTGCAGTTACCAGAAGGTTGCAATAGTTTTTGCGCTCCACATTGTCATACGGAGAATAGGAAAGCATATATTCATACAAGGCTTTATCCCGGGGGTTGCCCCATTCATCAAATTCACCGGTAGTAAGCGGAATCGACTCATCCAGCATCGTTGTTACCACATCCACAAAAGGGACCGCAGCAATAATTCCTTTGTAGAGGTCGGGCCGAAGGTTACAGATTACACCCATCAGCAGTCCACCGGCACTTCCCCCCATGGCAAATAACCTATCGGTAGAGGTATATTTTTCAGAAACCAGAAATTCTGAGCAGGCAATGAAATCGTTGAAAGTGTTCATCTTTTTCAACAGCTTTCCATCCTCGTACCAGCTGCGTCCCATCTCCTCTCCACCCCGCACATGGGCAATGGCAAAAACAAATCCCCTGTCGAGCAGTGATATCACCGAACTGCGAAACCAGGGATCGGTGCTGAATCCGTAGGATCCATAAGCATACAATAGTGCTGGATGGCTCCCGTCTTTCTTCAACCCTTTCCGGTATACCATTGATACCGGGATTTTTACTCCATCCGGTGCTATGGCAAACACCCTGCGGGTTTCATAAAGGGTTTTGTCATACCCTCCCGGGATCTCGGTTTCCTTCAGTACGGTGTTTTTGCCTGTGGCAAAGTTGTATTCAAGAACCGATTTCGGTGTGGTAAGGGAAGAATACACAAATCTGAATCCCTGGGCATCCATCTCGGCATTCACCGAGCCATCCAGCACATAGGCCTCTTCATCCATCTGAATAAATTCGGAAGTGTTCCTTTGCAGATCAATAACCCTGAAGCGGTTCAGCCCTCCATAACGCTCCTCTGCCACCAGATGCCGGTCGAACAATTCAATCCCTTCTACCAGCACCTCCGGTGAATGGGGTAGGAGCTCCCTCCAATGCTTCATGCCCGGATTGTTCAAATCAGCCGTCATAATTTTGAAATTCAGGGCATTGTGATTGGTTCTGACGAACAGATTTCCGTTCCCTGCCTCCACAAAATATTCGTGCCCCCTTCTTCTGGGTTCAATCACTCTGAACCGGTTTTCCGGACGGCTGCTGTCCAGAATCCACACTTCGGTGGTGAGGGTGCTGCCACTGTGAATCAGGATGTACTTTTCATCCCGGCAGTTTTCCACCGATACCGAGAAAGTTTCATCTTTCTCCTCAAACACGGTCTCATCCTTTTGTGCATCGCTACCCAGTACATGCTTCATAATCTTCACGGATCGAAGGGTTTGCGGGTCACGCACGGTGTAGTAAACGGTGCGGTTGTCGGAGGCCCAGGCTACATTTCCTGTAGTCATGGGCAGCAAATCGGGCAAAAATCTCCCTGTATTCAGATCCTTGAAATGAATGTTATAGTTCCGGCGGCTTACGGTATCGATGCCGATGGCAGCAATACGGCAGTCGGGACTCACCTGGAAATAGGCATCATCGAAATAGCGGTTCCCTTTAGCCATTTCGTTCAGATCGAACAGGAGCACTTCTCTCTTATCACCATTTTCGGCCCATCTGAAATAAAGGGGATACTCCGACTCACCCCGGTAACGGGTTTGATAGTAATAGCCGTTTTTCAGATAAGGCACTGTCTCATCATCTTTTTTAATGCGCCCGATTATCTCCCCGAAAAGCTCATCCATGAGTTCCTGTTGAGGCTTCATCATCTCGCGGGCATAGGCATTTTCGGCTTCAAGGTAGGCTTTTACATCAGGGTTTTCCCGTTGGTTCATCCAATAATAGGGATCTACCCGGATGTGGCCGTGGGTGATGATTTCATGGGGTATTTTCTGTGCAACAGGAGGTTCCATAATTTGTTGGTTTTGAGGCCGGCATCCAAACAGGGCCATCCCGGCGAGGCTGCCATACAGCAACCAGCTAAAGGCTCGGGTTGTGTTCATTCAGGTGGTTTTCTGACAGCAAAGATACTTTTATCTGATTACCTTATACCGTTTACTGGTTCACCGTTCCAGATCAGGAAAATATCAGCACCTTTGACATGGAATCTCAAACAGTATATTAATCCTTGCAAAAATGCCCACACTATGAAAAACTATTTTTACCTAATTGCACCGGTTTTGTTTTTTGCGGCCATGCCAGGCTTTGGTCAGATCATCACCCACCCCGACACCACAGAGGTCTACCTCTACGAGACCACCCTGGTGGATGTATTGGTTAACGACTATGAAATTAACAACGATTCTATTTATGTTGTTTCAGTAAGTGATTATCAATTAATAGCAAACAGGTATATCGCTGTATACCTGGGTAGCCCTTATCAGGGCAAAAAAGGTAGGATCGACACCGTAATTTATCATGTAAAACAGGTAAATGGCACTGCAACAGCCACCGATACACTTTTCATCGACCTGATCAATGAATCGTTCAACGTGCTGGATGTGAACAACCTGAGTGCCCGATTCAATGCCTATGGCAACCATTTCTGGGATATGGCAGGTGAGAGGCATTTTTTTGCACCGAAAAACACCACGAAATCTCCCACTTTCAGTAATGCATTTTGGATTGCCGGAAGAAACAGTGCCACCAACCAGGCGCATCTGGCTGCTGAACGTTACAGGCAGGTAGGCCGGGATTTCTTTGCCGGACCGGTTTCTGTTCAGTACGATTCACTCTACGACCGGAAGTGGGGGAGGGTATGGAAACTCTCTACCGCCCAGATCAATTACCATCTTGCGAATTATGCTGCACCCAGCTATTCGCCCATACCTGACATTGCCGATTGGCCTGCACATGGCGACACGACACTGGGACAACTCTGGCAGATGGCACCCTTTCACGACAGCAACAGCAATGGCAGGTACGAACCTCTGCTGGGAGATTATCCGCTGATTCGGGGAGATATGTCGCTGTTCTTTGTGTTTAACGATGCCCGGGGATTGCATACCGAAACCGGAGGGCTGCCTCTTGGCGTTGAAGTACATGGCATGGCATACGGATTTAACCATCCCTCCGATTCCATGATGTACAATACCATCTTTTTGCATTATGATGTATATAACCGCTCCACTTACAATTATGCGGATGTTTGGATGGGAATCTGGAACGATTTCGATCTGGGATTTGCTTTTGACGACTTTATTCAGACCGATGTAAAGAATAGTGCAAGCTTCTGTTTCAACGGCTCCGCTGTCGACGGAAATGGGCAGCCGGAGGCTTATGGCTCCAATCCGCCCGCCTTCGGAATGCAGATTCTGGGAGGCCCTTACATGGATCCTGATAGTCTCGATAATCCCAATAAGGATGCATTCGGCAATCCATTGTGCGATGTAAGCCTGAATGGCTCCAATTTCGGCGATACTATCATTGACAATGAGAGACTTGGAATGAGTCGTGCCGTTTACAATCAGAATATCGGGGCTCCATCTTATATGACAGATCCGGTTACATCTGCAGAGTATATTAACTATATGCAGGGAATTTGGAAAGACCTTACACCTATGTTGTATGGGGGTAATGGACATCTCAGCACAGGGGCTTATGGGCCGGCGTGTAGATATATGTTTCCGGGAGATTCCGATTCCTGTCTCTTAGGAACCGGTGGTGTGCAGCCCAATGGCCCGGTGAACTGGACCGAGTTTACGGCTGGTAACCAATCTCACGACAGAAGGACACTTTCCTCCTGTGGTCCGGTTACCTTCAATGCCGGATCCCGGCACGAACTCGACCTGGCATTTATTTTCGCCCGAGACCAGTTACACAATAAGTCTGTTGACACCCTCGTATCATGGTTTGGAAGGCTGAAGGGAACATTCCAGTACAATCCCGGTATGTTTGATCCAACCCTCGAAGTTCGCTCAGTAACCATTCCGGCGGGCAGTTCTATGCTGATATTCCCAAATCCTTCATCACACCAGATTACGATAAGAGGACTGGAGAGCAAAAAGCCCGGCAACTACCGTATTATGAACCTTTCAGGCCAGATTGTAGAAACAGGTACCATTTCCAACGGGGAATCCATGGTAATTGCTCATCTTCCTTCAGGGGTTTATTTCCTGCAGGTTCAATCCCAAACCGGCTGGATTAGCAGGAAATTTATCCGGCAATAACTTAAAACTCAATCTCAACGTCCTCAACTTCAACTAAAAACCCCTCCCCCGACCCCTCCCCTGCGAGGGGAGGGGAGATGCGATTTGGTCATCCCATCTCCTTCCTATAATAATGACACCTCTTCGGGGCTTATTCTCAACCTCAATCTCTACCTCAACCTTAATCTCAATCTCAACCTCCTAAACTACCTCAACCCTCTCAACGTTTCTCCAGCCACTCCTTCCCGAACTTATTTACCAGCGCTTTTTCAAGGAAATCGATGAGTTTGATGCCCTTCTTCTGCCCGTTTTCTCTGGCAGGTTCGCAAATGTGCCACTGGTGGTAGTAGATTCGGGTCATGCCGTTTTCCATCTTTTTGAGTCTGAGCGGATACAGGTGGCATGATTCGGGTTTCTGCAATGGAATAACGCCCGCTGCATGGGCTTGCTCGATGGCGCACAATGCAATACCCTCCCTGAAAATGGCAAAGGCACACTCGCGGTCGTTCACCAGCGGTGTTACATATTGCCCTTCCATATCCCAGTCGAAAACACCGTTGTAGCCAACTATCTTTCGCCCTTCCGGCTCCATAAAAGGGAAAACCCGATCGATATAATCTTCCAGAAGGCTGATTTCTTCTTCGGTAAGCGGGGCCCCGGCATCCCCTTCCACACAGCAGGCCCCTTTGCATTGGTTCAGGTCGCAGGAAAAACAGGCACTGTGCAATTCATCCGGAACGATGAGATTTCCGATAACTTTCATGCAGCAAAAATAGCGGGAATTAATTTGTACAGCGGTACCCTCGCTCACATTACACCTGAAGACCAGTTTTCCTGACTCAGTGAAACAACAACGGATCATTAGGATCCCAAACCTGGCATTTGTTAGTACAGGACGGATCCTGAATCCGTACCTTGGTAAGGGACAGGGTAAGGGAATAAGTGGTTCCATTCGGTGCTTTAACCTCTACTTTATAATTTCCGTCCGGGATTATATTCCCGTTATCATCCAGACCCGAAAAGTTATTATGGTAACTGGCATCGTGAAACAGGATGGTGTTCGCATCTTTATAAACCGTGAAATCTATCGCCATTGTGGTATCAGGGAGTTTGGTAACAGTATCGATGATAGCAACATGATAATAGTCGTTAAATCCATCCCCGTTGGTGGTCAAAATATTTGAGAGGTGATTGAATTTATAATGGCCTAACCCGGGCCCCTGCATGGTCATATCATTTTTGCAGCAGGCAGGATCGACGGGATCTGGGGTGCAGGTATAGATCAAACCACTGATCAAAATCACAGAAAGAATGGGGAGGAGTCGTTTCATGAGGTTGGAATAGTTGATTACAAGGCATTGGTATGAGGGTACCTTAAGATTAACAAAGATACGCAGAACTATAGATAATATTACGGAGAACCTATTCAAAGAGAAATCTTTTGATCGAGGGTACTGGTGATAAGAAAAATCTCCGAAACTCTGATTACTTTTGCACCTAATATGAACGCAGAAGATTTTTTCAAGAAAGTTACCGCCCACGCCAAAGAGTATGGCTACGTTTTTCCCTCCAGTGAAATCTACGATGGCATGAGTGCCGTGTACGATTACGGCCCATACGGGGTTGAGCTGAAGAACAATATCAGGGAATACTGGTGGCATGCCATGGTAAGGTTTAATGAGAACATCGTCGGGATCGACAGTGCCATATTCATGCACCCCACCATCTGGAAGGCCTCGGGCCATGTGGATGCTTTCAACGACCCGCTGATCGACAATAAAGACAGTAAGAAACGGTATCGTGCCGATGTGCTGATTGAAGACCATATCGCCAAAATTGAGGCGAAGATCGACAAAGAGGTGCAGAAGGCAGAAAAGCGCTTCGGTGAGCAGTTCGACAAAAAGATGTACCTGGAGACCAACCCCAGGGTGTTGGAGTATCGTAAACAGATGGAGGATATCTCTCACAGGATGAACTCCCTGCTAACAGAAAATGATCTGACCGGGGTAAAAGCCCTGATTGAGGAGTTGGAAATCGTATGCCCGGTATCGGGTTCCCGCAACTGGACCGATGTGCGGCAGTTCAACCTGATGTTTTCGACCAAAATGGGATCAGTGGCCGGTGAGGATGGTGGCACCATTTATCTCCGTCCGGAGACTGCACAGGGAATCTTTGTAAATTTCCTCAACGTATTGAAGAGCAGCCGGATGAAGATCCCCTTTGGCATTGCCCAGACAGGGAAAGCCTTCCGCAACGAAATTGTTGCAAGGCAATTCATCTTCCGCATGCGGGAATTTGAGCAGATGGAGATGCAGTTCTTTGTGAAACCCGGCACAGAGCTGGAATGGTATCAGTACTGGAAGGCTGAACGGATGAAATGGCACTTGTCCCTGGGAATCAGCCCCGACAAATACCGGTTCCACGATCATGAGAAACTTGCCCACTATGCCAATGCCGCTGCAGATATCGAATTTGAATTTCCGTTTGGCTTCAAGGAGCTGGAGGGGATCCACAGCCGTACCGATTTTGACCTGAAAGCACACCAGCAATATTCAGGTCGAAAACTGCAGTATTTTGATCCTGAGCTTAATGAGAGTTATATCCCGTATGTAATTGAAACCTCCATCGGACTCGATCGCATGTTCCTTGCCATCCTGTCCAATGCCTATTTCGAAGAGACTCTGGAAGACGGAAGCGAACGTACAGTATTGAAGATTCCGGCAAAACTGGCACCAGTAAAGCTGGCCGTGCTACCTCTGGTAAAAAAGGATGGGTTGCCCGAAAAAGCAAGGGAAATTATGGATGTAGTGAAGTACCGGTATCTCTGTCAGTACGACGAAAAAGATGCCATCGGTCGTCGGTACCGCAGACAAGATGCCATTGGCACCCCTTTCTGCCTTACGGTCGACCACCAGACTCTCACCGACAATACGGTTACACTGCGCGATCGGGACTCAATGTTACAGGAACGTATACCTGTCGAACGAATATCCGAAGTGCTTGGGATGAAAGTCTGAGATTTGGATACCCTGCCTCTGAAAAAAAAACGCCTGCCTTAATCTGCCGCGGATGCTTGTGAAATGGTTTCCGGGAAGCGTATGATACTTTTGCTTCTGTTTAAACGGACTTTTAAAAAAAACACCTGAATAACAAGTGTATGTGATAAATCATTACTTTTGCACCCTTTTTAGGGCAGGGGGCTCCTAAAACGTTTTAACGCTTTTTAACAATA
>CAZJZF010000034.1:0-11806 GCA_964550385.1 uncultured Lentimicrobiaceae bacterium
TGGAGCGGTAGGCATGGCTTACAGAGAAGTTCCTGAAAATTTTTGCCATAAAGGGAATCTGGGTAAGTCCGTTGTAAGTGATGGTCCAGTTGGGCATGGGGATTTTTGGGAACGGGGAGAGTTCTACCCTGTCGGGATCAACACCGGCATACGCTGCCAGAAATGCAGAGAGCAACACATCCTGCTGGGTGGCGCCGTAACCGTCGGGGTATTCTTCGCCGGTAATGGGATCAACCAGGTATAGTCCGGTCCAGTTTCCAAGGTTGCGCTCCTTGTATCGTTCAGCAATGATTACGCGGTATTTCAGCATATTGTTGTAGGTTTCGTTGGTGTATTCCTCCTCATCTGTTTCGATGAAAGCAGTTTTCCATGAGAGGAAAGAGATGCTGAAATTACCAGCTACCTGAGGTGTATATTGCACATAATAGGGTAGTGTATCCACCCTTCGGAGAACTGCACTCTGGTTTTGTTGCAGCGTGCGGTTGGCATTCAATTCGATGCGTAAGCCCGGGAGGGGCTCAATGGTGGAGCGGAAGGTAAGGTTTTGCGACAGGTTTTGGGCGTAAGCGGCGGTAAGCAATGAATCGCTGCGGATCATCCAGTCGTCGCGGAAGGCTTTTTCCAGCAGATTATCTTCCTGCCATCCCAGAACAAACGGAATCCCGGGCGCATTCATTTCCCACACATTGCCCAGGTATTTTGGTTTATGCGCAAAGCCGGGCAAAACAAAGCCGTTGGTTTCGGTATAATTGAGCGACACATTCTTTACCCCGGTAAGAATACGGAAGAAATTATCGAGTAAAATCTTACCTACATTGATGGGAATGGTATCTTCCGGAACTTTTCCTTCGGCTTCCAGCTCTTTGATTTCTTTGGTGAAGCGTTGCTGCTGAGCTTGTTTTCCGGGTTGGGTCGATTGCTGCAGTTTCTTCAGATAGGGTATTTTGTTATACAGGGTAGTAAGGTTTCCGGAACCGGTGAGCATGATGTTGTTCGAGTTTTCAATGGTGCCCCCCAGTTCTTCGGCAGCCAGTAAAGCTCCGGTAAACTGATAGGTACCGGCATACCTGGCATTAACCGAAAGCCAGTCCATCAAAGGGAGTTTGTTCACCGGAACGGTCCAGTTTACACCTACCTGCTGGTTGAAATTGTTCAGATCGCCCAGACTCAGAAACTGGTTAAAAATGGTATCGCGGTAGTTTTGATCACCCCGATCCCGTTTGCCGTCGGGTTCGCGGAAGAGAGCCATGGCATTGGCACCATATTCCAGCCTGATCCCCTGGCTCAGGTCGTATTTTACATCGTACTGTCTGCTCCATTCGTACTTTTTCAGGTAGGTAGGATCAATGATAATCATGGCAATCGACTTGTTCCTGATTTTCTGCTCCTGATATTCGCGGTTTATGGTAGTACGGAAAGAAACAAGTTTTGGGGAGTAGTAGAAATTGAAATCGCGGATAATTGCCAATGCTTTGTATTTCGACAGGAACTTGGATTTCGAGAAAATCCGTACCGGTTTGGGGTTGTTGTTGAAATTGTAGGCAAACATCCCCATATACTTTTGTTTCCGGTCGTATTCAATGTCGATGTTGCGCAGATAGGTTTCGTTGTAGGCGTAAGAAGCATTGAAGTTGGAAATGTCGTAAAACCTTGGGGATTTGCCTTTGCCAACACTCATCTTCGACACATTCACGAAGTTGAGGCTTTTGCGCATCACATAATCCTGCGACTGGTACTTCACCGAATCCCTTTCTGTCTTGTTGGTATAGGTATTCAGGTCTTCCTGAAACAGAATGTCGGGGTTCAGCGGGTTGTATTCCGGATTGCTGATGTTTTCGGAAAAATCGAAGTGCATGGGAATCTTGATGCCGCTTTTTTCCGGGAAGAAGCGCCCCAGTTCAAGGTTGGTGGCGATATCGTACCCATAGATGGTTTCCTGCTGTCGGTCGAGGATCTTTTTGTCGATGGAACCGAAGCCCGGAGTGCTGATGTTCCCTGCAAGCTGCAGGGTTCCCAGGTCGGCCAGGGTAGCGCTGATGCGGCTTTGGGCAGCCCAGCCCCCGTGTTCGTTGAAGTCGGTGAGGCGAAGCTCGTTTACCCATACTTCCGCCGATTTGGGCAACCCATCGTCGGGGCTGATCACGCCTGCCTTTTTGGGATTTCTGATGCCAATGAGAATGGTTTTAATTTCGCTCAGGTTCGGGGTTCCTATCACAGTAACTCTTCGATCCCCGTCATAGTCGGTGTAAGGGGCTGTCAAACTCACAGTCATGTCACCTGCCCGCATTTTCGTATTTCGAGCCTGCTTAACCACAGCCAATGCCTCCAGATCAATCTCCATATTGTTTCCTTCGGGCCAGATCAGCTGCCGGCCATTGTTCTGTGAGGCGGTGGTACCCCACGGGGTGAACTTCAGGGGAATCTCATATTCATAATAATTGCCGGTGAAGTCATTTCCGAGCCTTACAAACAGCGTTAGCTCTCCATCCTGCAAAGTGTTCTTGTATTCATCGGCAGCCGAACAGGCACTCTCGGCATGGATATACATCTTCAGCTTCTTGTACCTGCGCAGGTCAAAATCGGTGATTTTGTAAACGGCTCTGGCATCTCCGTCGAGCAGGTTGCATACTTTCATCGAAAGCGACTGCTCGTTGAGTTGTGAAAGGTTGGTAGAGATAATGTTTTTTTCCCGCTCGATATCCGGAGGTAATGCATAGGTGATCGGATTGCGGTAGGCATTTTCTTCGATATTCACCGTAGAAACATCGAACGTGGTACCCGACTGGTCATCCACAGGAATGTATTCACCCGGTTCGAGGAGGCTGAAGCCATATTTTCGCCATTCGCCCCGCACCAGTTCCAGGGTGGCAAAACGAAGCACAACAGGTTCAGAAAATCCCCTCATGTACATACGCATAAACCGGATGGATTTGAAATCGCGGATATCGCCCACTACTTTTTCGTACTGCCTCACCGGAATCTTAAACTGGTACCACTTTACATTGGCAGTCTTGTTGTCGCGCAATGGAACGTTTACTGCTTCATAAATATCGGTAATAAAGTTTTCTCCCACAACCATTTTTCCCGGAGAAATATCGATGCGGTACTGGAAATATTTTTCACCTTCACTCAGAGTGTTGTCGTTGTTGAGGTCTTCGTTATCGGGCAGAGTGGTAGCAAGGGTAGAGAAATTGGTAATCCCCATCTCCTGATCCTGTTCCGAGGTGTTGGAGTTGCCCTGTTGCCCGTTGTAGTGCATATAACGTTCGAGAATGGTAGCATTTGCCTGGTCGAGAAGCGGCCCTCTGAAATAGCTGTAGTTATCAGCAGCAGGATCCTGTTCAATGGCAGTGTAAACGTTGGTATTCACCAGAGCAGCAACATCTGCCAGGTAGGTCGTAAAAAAGGATCTTTCATCATTATCTCCCAAACCATCGAGCCCTACATCCTGATATTTTCTGGCGTTGGGGTTGTTGTCGAAGGCATTCACAATCTGGGTACCTGTAGGAACTCTACCCCAAATGGTGGTGTCCACTTCCTTTACCACATCCGAATTGGGAAGTCCGTTTTCCCAGCTCTTCCTCCCATCCTTCAGTATATCTTCCGAAATGTCGCCGAGATTGATGTACAGGTAACCACCATCCTGAAGGGACTGTAAGGGGCCGTTGGCCTGGTTGGTATAGTCAGGATCGATGAAGGGATCCATGATCCAGAATTCGATATACTCAACGTTGGTGGCTTCAAAATCGGGGGTTTCAATCCTGCGCATAATACCGCCCCACCTCGATGAGGGGTCTTTCAGGGTGCCATCAGGGTTCAGACCTGCTGAAAAAGAGGTTCCTGAGGTTTCAAAATTATACGGACCCCGTTGGCTGGGATTCATATACATATTTAAAACCGCCAGCGGAATTTCAACATTATTGTCCTTTTCTTTGTTCGGAAAAACTTCCTGCTCCCTGATCTGACGAACAAAATGGTTGTTTTTGTCTTCGATGGTAACGGGAATCGGATTCGACTTTTCGAAAAAGATCGGATCCACCACATACCAGGCAAATTTTGCCCTGTTGAATCCGTAACCCAAACTGTTCGACAGGTTCCCCTCGTAGAATAGGTCGGGTTGTCCCTGTGGGGTGCTGGCCATCTTCCAAAGTCCGATGTTTTTGATATCGTACCCGGAGGAACTTCCTTCAAAATCATCAATGTATGATGTTCCGCTTTTACCGATCACCCTCGGATGCCCCGGAATCAAATGGGCAAATTCCCCTTCGAAGGTTATGCTCGACGGAGCTTTGGTGTCGATGAACGGAAGCTTGTCGATCATTTTGGTGATGAAGGGAACCTCCGACTGGTATTGGGCATCCAAACCCCAGATGCTATTGGAAATCGGCTCATCACCGTAATTCACTTTATAGGTGATGGGTCGCTCGTGCAGGTTCAGCACCGTGGCACCCAGGTTGAAATTGTTGCTTACCTTGTAATCGATATGGGTACCCATCAGCCGTTTCGTCTGGAAGTTGAAGATGTCTTCGCTTTCGGTATTGATGGTGATGGGAACGCCTGAATTCAGGTACCCTTCATCTATGATTTTCACCCTGCCCAGGGTGTAATCAACGGTATAATGCACGTTTTCTGTAAGAACCACACCGCCGGCAGTAACTTTTACCGATCCCTTCGGAATATTGAACCCGCCAAGAGAAATTTCGGCACCTCCCGATGATTTGTAACGCCCCTCCAGGTAAAATTTGTTTTTCTGCGGAAGCTGCTGGGCATCGGTTTTGGTTTTGCGGTACAACTCTTCAAACACATATTTATCGGCGATCTGGTTGTCGCCAAAGGCAGCCCTGAGGTCTTTGCCGAAAGGTTCAATCTGCGGAAAATAGATGCGTCCGTTTACGGCCTGGATGGTACCTGCTCCTGTAGCTGCCCCATCAAGGAAGTCGAAAACTCCGTCGTGCACCGGCTCCATATTCACATTCAGGTTGTCCATGTTCATTACCCTGATCAGGGGGATCCCGTTGATCTTCCCTTCGGTGAAATACCCCATGGGAACCCCGTTTTCATCATGGGTGTAAACCACGTTGAGCCTGAAGTCGTCCTTACCCACCTGAAAGGCCTGCAGCGAATACACGTTTTTCATCATCAGGTCCCAGGTAGGCACATCTACATTGGTGGTAGTGCTGCGCAAAAGCTTGGTTACCAGCACATCTTTACCGGTTATACCGCCATTGGAAAATTCACCCACCTGGTATATTTCGTTCTGTCCCACCACCTGGTACTGGTAGGATACCGCCAGCACCTGATCGGTGTTGAGCCGCATATTCAGCGAGATAAAACCCAGTTTGGGATTAAAGGTAAACTCGTTGGGGTTCAGCTTGCGGGCATTTTCGATCTTTTCGAAATGAATCCCCTGGGTTAGTCCCTTCTGGTCTTTCAGGTAGGTGCCCACCTGGTTGATGTCGCGCATTTTCAGCGAATCACCGGAACCTGCCGGCATCAGCTGCTGCAACATGTCGTTCGACAGCTGGTTGTCGGGAAATGGCGATGGGCCCGGATTGAAGGTCTGGGTGTAGGGTTTCTGTTCCCCCAGATCGAGCAGGGCGATGATGTTGCGGTTTTCGGTGGTGGCAGCCCCAACGTTGGTAACCCACACTTCCAGGTTGGTAATGTTTACCGGGCTGTTTACAATCGGAAGTCTTTCAAGGGCCTTGTTGTAGTTGCCACGGAAGTATTGCCCTACGAAGAAGTGTCGGTTTTCTTCGTATTGGTCGGCTTTGAAATAGAATTCGCTCATCTGTGCCCCACCCGATACGGTGATGCTTTGCGATTTGCTCTCCTGTTTCGAAAACACCGTGGTAACAGAGGCTTTGCCAAACTGCATCTTGGTTTTGATACCAAAAAGGCGCTGGCTTCCGGTGATGAGGGTACCGTTCAGGGGCATGGTCACGTCGCCAAATTCCACCAGCTTGATGATCTCATCCTCTTTGCCTTCGTAGGCCAGTTTGGTCTTGTTGTCGAACTCAAAGGTAGCTTCGGTGTTGTAATTCAGCCCGAAGTTGATTTTATCGCCCACCTTCGCCATCACATTCATCTGGATCTTCTGCTGGAAGTCGAAGTTGGTATAGCGGCGCTGCCTGGCACTGAGGGCAGGGTCGTTGCGATAGTTCGATTTCACTCCGAAAATCAGTTCTGCAGATCCCTGAGGGCGGATGTCAACAGTGTTGCTGCCAAAAATCCCTGCAAAGGCCTCGCCCGGGATGGTGATTTTGGGGATGAGCCCGCCACGGTCGCCCGGTGCATCAAGCCGCGCCCGGTCACTCCAGTATTTCTGTTGCGACTGGTTGAAGTTGAATAGCACGTAATCGTCGAAACTGAGTGAAAACGGATTGCCGATCGGGGTTTCGCCAATTTTATCGGTAAAAATGTAAGAGTTAGTCGTGGGGTCGTATTCCACCTGCTGCTGAATCACTGAGGGAACCAGGTACAACGGGTGTTTTACCGTATCGTCCAATGGATTTCCGGTGTTGTCCTTGAATGGGTAGGGGATGGTATCGGGGGGCTGAAAGGAGGCAGGATTATCGGGCTGGGGCACCGGTTCGGTATGGTACCATTTTGCTTCTGTGGTCCAGATGATCAGAAAAAGGAAGGAGGCTGCCAGGCCCCGTATGATGTATTTGATGTACTTCTCCAAGCTGGTTTTCGTGTTATTTCTTAACTGATTGCATACTCAGAGCATCTTCAGACACTCTTTGATAAGTAATTCAACGTTGGCATCCGGGCCATGTTTCCCGGCCGCCTTTTCAAGGGCTTTACCTGCCAGTGCTTTGTTAAAGCCAAGCAAAACCAATGCGGATAACGCTTCCTGCTGTGGTCTATTGTGCCTGGGCACAGAAATCTCCTGCAGTTTCAACCCCTTGCCCACCTTATCTTTCAGATCGATGATGATCCGTTGGGCCGATTTCAATCCGATTCCTTTAATGCGTTGAAATACAGCTACCTGTTCGCTGGCAATGGCGGCAATTACCTCTTCTGTGGTGATGGAAGAAAGAATCATCCGCGCAGTGTTGGGGCCAATGCCACTTACCGATATCAGATGACGGAATACATCCCTTTCCTCTTCGGTGAAAAAACCGAACAGGGTATGGGCGTCTTCCCTTACAACCAAATGGGTGAAGACCCTGCACTGCTGCAAGTCCTTGATGGCAGAATAAGTGTTCAGGGAGATATGTACCTGAAAACCAATACCACCGCAGGCAATTACAGCATATGCAGGATTGACCTCAGCGAGGTCACCTGTGATGAAAGCATACATCCGTCGCTATTTTGGCTGACAAAAATAGCAATTATCTGATTGATAAAAGCAAAGGTCAGCTTACCTGGCCAATAGCCCAGGCGAGCGCATCTTCGAGCATCTCTGTGTCAGGAGGTTTGATAAATCCCAGTTCGGTGATTGCGTTTGTCATTTCCCGGGCATGCCGGATGTCTCTGGAAGCTATGGCAAAGGCTTCATCACGGCTTATTTCCACCCGTGCCACTCCGTCGGCAATGGCCTGCATGGCTACGTCGGCCGCTTCCTCCGGAAACACATCGGGTTCATCCATCTTCGGAACAATATTCTCCGGATCGATTCCCCGCTTTTCGGCATAGTTTGCCAGTGAGTAGGCTGCCCTGATGGCCATTGCGTCTGTAATTTTTCGTGCCCTCACCATCAGAGCCCCTTTCAGAATGCCCGGAAAGCCGATGGAGTTGTTCACCTGGTTGGGAAAATCGCCACGGCCGGTAGCCACGATAAAGGCTCCTGCTTCTTTTGCTTTGTACGGGTAAATTTCGGGAACGGGATTGGCACAGGCAAATACCACCGATTTCGGAGCCATGGAGGCTACCCATTCCGGTTTGATTACATCGGGACCCGGGGTGGAAAGGGAGATCAGCACATCAGCACCCTCCATCGCCTCCTCCATGGTAGTTATTCCGGCCGGATTGGTCTGGAGGCAGAGTTCCCATTTGCGGTAAAACCTTTTGTCGGCTTCGATGTCGGTGCGCCCTTTGTGCAAAGAACTTCGGGAGTCGAAGATGATCATCCTTTCGGGGTCGGCGCCATCGGCCAGCAGCAGCCGGGCGATGGTGGTATTGGAAGCTCCGGCGCCATAAAGCACAATTTTTACGTCGTGCATCTTTTTGCCGGCGAGCTTCAGAGCGTTAATAACGCCTGCCAGGGTTACACAGGCAGTTCCCTGGGCATCGTCGTGCCATACCGGGATATCGCACTCTTCGCGCAGTACATCCAATACCCTGAAGCAGTTGGGCTGAGAAATATCTTCCAGATTCACAGCGCCGAAACTGTGCTGCACCATCTTCACGAACTGGATGATCCGCTCAGGGTCGTTTTTCCCGTTTTCATCACGGCTGTCGATACAGAGAGCTACGCCATCCACCCCTCCCAGGTATTTCATTAAAAAGGCTTTCCCCTCCATCACTCCCAATCCGCCCGGAGGGGTGCAATCACCATCGCCCAGCACACGGGTCGAGTCGGAAACAACCGCTACCAGATTTCCGCGGTTGCTCAGGTGGAAAGATGTGTCGTTGTTGTCGCGTATGTCGGTACTTACCTTCGACACCCCGGGGGTGTACCATACATTAAACCAGTTGAAGCCCGGCACCGGTGCCTTGGGTACCGTTTCGATCTTTCCGCCGTAAAACCGGTGGGCAGCCTCTGCCAGCTTCTTGAAAAACAAGGTCTTGGCTTTGGCAATCTGCTCCTGGCTGAAATGATCCGGGAACGCTTTGTTTAAATTACTCAGGTCGGTGGATATCTTTTCCATGGGTAGTGGGGTTTTGGTATCGGAGGGCTAAGATAGGGAAAAGATTGCCTTAAATTACAATGGGTTTTTCTTCATTGCCCGCCAAATCGCCGCTCCCTTTGTGCAATTTCCTGTATTTTTGCGTTTTCAACCGAATCAAGCCACTACAATGGATATCAAACTGAATGTGTACAATACCCTGTTGCGTACCAAAGAGGAATTCAAGCCGGCGAATCCCCCGTTTGTGGGGATGTATGTGTGCGGGCCTACCGTATATGGAGAGGCACATCTGGGACATGCCCGACCTGCCATTACGTTCGACCTGGTATTCAGGTACTTGCGACATCTGGGCTACCAGGTACGGTATGTGCGGAACGTAACCGATGTAGGTCATCTGGAGAACGATGCCGACGAAGGGGAAGACAAGATTGCCAAAAAAGCGCGGCTGGAGCACGTTGAGCCGATGGAGATCGCACAATTCTATGCCAACAGCTACCGCGATTCGATGCGTGCGCTGAATGTGCTGCCCCCCTCCATCGAGCCCCTGGCATCGGGGCACATCCCCGATCAGATCGACTATGTGCAGCGTATCCTGGAGGCAGGCTATGCCTACGAAACCCATGGGTCGGTATATTTCGACGTGGAAAAGTACAGCCGCAGCCACCCGTATGGCATCCTGTCGGGAAGGAAGACCGACGAATTGCAGGGAAGCAACCGGCAGCTCGACGGGCAGGATGAAAAAAAGAGTCCGTTCGACTTTGCCCTGTGGAAAAAGGCAGCACCGGAACACATCATGCGGTGGAAGAGTCCCTGGAGCGATGGTTTTCCCGGCTGGCACATGGAGTGCTCGGCCATGGGCAGCAAATACCTGGGCGAGACCTTCGATATCCACGGTGGTGGGATGGATTTGCTGTTTCCGCACCACGAAGCCGAAATCGCCCAGGCAGTGGCCGCCACCGGTAAGCAACCGGTAAGGTACTGGCTCCACAACAACATGATTACCATCAACGGGCAGAAAATGGGCAAGTCGCTTGGGAATTTCATCACCCTCAGCGAATTCTTTACTGGAAGCCACCCTTTTCTGCAGCAGGCATACGACCCGATGGTCATCCGCTTCTTTATACTTACAGCCCATTATCGCAGCACCCTCGACTTTACCAACGAAGCACTTCAGGCTGCCGGCAAAGGGCTGAAACGGATGATGGAGGGATATCAGACCCTGAAATCCCTGAAGCCCTCCGGCAATGCATCTTTCGATGCCCAACAACTGGAGAACCTCTGCCACGAAGCGATGGCAGACGATTTCAACAGCCCCATGGCCATTGCCCACCTGTTCGACGGCTTGCGTCATATCAACCAGGTGAAGGATGGCACTGCTACCATCGATACAGCTACCCTGGAAAAACTGCAGGGGTTGTACCATACCTTCCTGTTCGACATTCTGGGACTGGCAGAACCCTCTACCGACAATAAAGAGGTACTCGACGGGGTGATGCAGGCACTCATAAACATCCGTACAGAAGCGCGGAAAAACAAGGACTTTGCCACCTCCGACCGTCTGCGCGACGAACTGGCTGCGGTGGGTATTATCCTCAAAGACTCGAAAGAAGGCACCACCTGGAGCCTTGAATAGTTACCCGAATTTTAAGTGCAGGCCATTAACAAGAATCTCATGAAAAGCAATATTATACTTCCTCTGGCAATCATCTGCACAATGGTTTTTTGGATCAGTTGCCGGCAAAAAAAACAGCCACGGGATCCTGAAACTCCCGAAGCCCCGGGGATTGAAGCACCCGTTTTCAACGCCGATTCTGCCTACGCCTTTGTGGCTGCCCAAACAGCCTTCGGCCCCAGGGTTCCGGGTTCCAAAGCCCATGAGCAATGTGCCCAATGGTTCGAAAGCAAGATGAAAGAGTACACCAGCCATGTTAAGGTGCAGCCTTTTGTAGCCAGGGCATGGGACAACCGCCTTCTGAACGGAAAAAACATCATAGCCTCCTTCAATCCCGATGCACGAAAGAGGATTCTGCTGTGTGCCCATTGGGATTCGCGCCCCTATGCCGACCACGATCCCGATCCTGCCAACCACCGCAAACCCATCGACGGCGCGAACGACGGTGCCAGTGGCGTGGGAGCCCTGATAGAAATTGCCAGGCTGCTGAAGGAAACTCCGGTGGAACATGGAATTGATATCGTATTTTTCGATCTGGAAGACCTGGGCGAACCGCAACAGGTGCAATCTCAACAGGAGGATACCTGGTGCCTGGGTTCCCAATACTGGTCAAAAACACCTCATATTCCGGGCTACCGGGCAACGTTTGGAATATTGCTGGATATGGTGGGTGGACAGGACGCCACTTTCTACATGGAAGGAACTTCTATGTATTATGCGCCCGAAATCATGAAAAAAGTGTGGAATACAGCCCACCAGATCGGGTATGGCAATTATTTTATAAAGATGGAAAGCAACCCTATCACCGACGATCACCTCTATATCAATAAAATCGCCGGAATTCCCACCATCGACATCATCCAGCACGACCCCTCCTCCAAAACCGGATTCTTCAAATACTGGCATACCGTGGATGACAACCTCTCCAACATCGACAAAAACACCCTGAAAGCCGTGGGACAAACCGTAACGCAGGTTGTTTATGGGCAGTAGCCTGCTTTTCCGGTAGCTCCACCAGGAATCGAACCGGGTAAACAAAGGCAAACAAAAATAATTAAAAGCATTATTATCAGTATATTATAATATTGTGTTTTGCCGATATTTGCCCTTATTTTCCCTTGTTATTGCAATGTTTGTTACTATTTTGTTACTGATAAAAATCTCCTTTAACCAAATAATATCAGATCATTTCGCATTATCTTTGTACCCGAAAACATACAATTTTTAACCCTTGAAAGGAGAAAAATCATGCCCGTCTATCTGAGAACACGCAAAGGGAAAGGGAAAAGCCGGTACTACCTGGACATTGTACATAATGGTGAACGGTGGACAGAAA
>CAZJZF010000035.1:0-3511 GCA_964550385.1 uncultured Lentimicrobiaceae bacterium
CTGTTGTTGAAGATAAATGGCAATGCATACTTTCGGCATCGTTCCGATTCTCTGGCAATCAGGTTTTTGCCGGAAATTTTCATTACCGTTGGCCCCATTCTTCTGCCTTGATGGTCGTAACTGCTGACCTGAAAAGTTTGCGCCGAGTAACCACCATGCAGTGGACTCACAAGGACCTTTGAAGCATCAGGATATAAACGACGGGCGAGAAAAGCATAATGGGCAGGCATCTCAAAGTCTCCTGTGGCTGAAACAAAAACCCGGTGTTGGTCTCCATTCTGAGGTGCATTTCCGGGGAAAACAAATATCTTCGGCTCCAAAAACCTTTGATGGGTTTCTATACGTTTTACCTCCAATACATTCTCGTAATTCAGGATATGCTGGATTCCCTTAAATAGGTCGTGCTTAAATATTTCAACAGGAACCGATGAAAGCATTACCGTTATTCCTGTCGAATCCAATGATGAAAATTGCACATCCTGCCTGGATTCAAGGCCAATTCCTGCGGTAACTAAAGACGAACCAGCATCGCACAACAAAAAGGTAACGGAAGACTCCTTGGATTTTCTATTTACCACCACTGCCAGCATTGGCACCGGATCTTTGCTGGTCTGCAATGAAAGTTCCCTGAGTACTTCAGCAATCCGGATCAGGTCAACCTCAACCAAATCCAATACAGTAAGTATTCCACCAGGTTGTTGCCCGAAAGATAATGCCTGCTGAACCAGAACACCAAAACGGGAAGGATCATTGGTAGCCCTGAAATCCCCTTCTCCGGATCCGCCTACTGAATGGAAACATACACTGTTGCCGGTGCTGACGAACAGCGATCTTTCACTACCGCCGGTAGTTGTCAGGTCAGCCGGCTCTCCGATCCCTACTGCCATTCCCAGATCCTGGCAGCTGACAATACCCGCCGAATCCCAATAATAACATGCCGGATTTTGCGGGTTCACTGGCTCATACTTCCAGTATATCCCACTACTTGAAAAGATGACGGGCTCAGGTTGGACAATCCCCTTTCGTGCGATATTTTCCATGGCATCCTCCACGTGCTGCACCAAATGAAATATGGTATGAAGTCCGGCCATCTCCAGAATCTGCAACACCCCATCGGTGACCTCCGCCAGATACAGCACGCATTGTGAAGCATGTAACTCCTTCGAAGCCTGTAAGAACACCCTGATGCCAGCACTGCTCAGGTACTGGCACTCCGACAAATCGATGATCAGGTCACAACCCTTTCCTGTAAACTTTTTCAAGACAGCATCCAACCCTGTACTGGTATGGGTGTCAATTCTTCCCAAAGGTTTGATCACATTGGTCTTAGCATCTGTATGTATTTCCATCATCTAAAGGTTGGAATGAAGTAGAGAAAATTGGGTAAAAATCCCGGATTATTGATTTTTTATTTGCAAGGTCAATACATTTCTGTTCTTTTCACGTTGATATTCAACATGATGGCATCTGCTTTTAATCAGAATGATCCCCAGATCATCCTCCTGGCCTTCCATAGGATTCGCGGATGCACCAGCCGCATCGCAAACGAGATGAACCACCCCCGATTTCTCAGAATAAGAGAGTTTTATGTGAATGTCAGAGAAATCACGCTGAAGCAAAAGAACCTCCTCCGCCACCATCGACACAAATTCAGTAACCCGGGGTGTCAGGAAATGCTTCTCGCAGAATGTTTGCAACATAGCCTGGATGGCATACAGATCATAATTCTTTGATTGAACGGGAATATCCAGGCTTCGGATGCGATGAATGAATTCTCTGGTTTTTGGCTTTGCGGGATGTTCAAAGATATCCTCAGGGGTACCCTCTTCATAGATAGTGCCCTCATCCATATATAATACGCGACTCGAAATATTTCTGGCAAACTCCATCTCATGGGTCACAATCACCATGGTCATCCCTTCGCGTGACAAACGACGGATCACCGATAGTACTTCACTGACCATGGTGGGGTCAAGTGCTGAGGTTGGTTCATCAAAGAGCAGGATTTCAGGGTTCATCGCCAGACACCGTGCAATGGCCACCCGCTGTTTCTGACCACCTGACAATTCATCGGGCATACTGAACTCCTTCTCTGCAAGCCCTACCAACTTTAATAACTCCCGGGCCTGGTTTTCGGCATCAATCCGTTTGATTTTTTTGAGTTTGACAGGACCAATGGTTACATTCTCCATCACCGAAAGATGATCGTATAAGTTGAATGATTGAAAAACCATCCCCATGCGCTGCCTGATGGCAGGAATATTTGTGCTTCGATCCAACAATGGGATTCCATCAATCAGGATGCTTCCACCCGAAGGTTTTTCGAGCAGATTCATGCAACGCAACAAAGTGCTCTTTCCGGATCCGGAAGGTCCGATCACAGATATCACTTCCCCCTTATGGATGTCCAGATTAATCTCCTTTAACACTTGCAGGACACCGAAACTTTTCGATAAATTTCTGATCTCTATCATGCTACTTCCCTCCTGTTGATGATGCTTTTCTTTATTCTGCGGTACGGATCCACACTGATTTCAATCCGGCTGAGACCAACTGTCAACAACCATGATATTAAAATATAAAGCACCGCTGCCATGAGCAGGGGGAAAAAGGCGTCGAAGGTGCGGCTCCGGATAATATCACTGGCTTTGGTAAGGTCTTCAACAGCAATGTAACCCACCACCGAGGTCATCTTCACCAACGAAATAAACTCCCCTTTGTAAACCGGAAGTACACGACGCACAGCTTGCGGAAGTATGATCAGCACAAAGGTTTGCAGTTCAGAAAAACCGCTGGCAATACCCGCTTCACGCTGCCCTTTACCTATACTTTCGATAGAAGTGCGAAACATTTCCGAAACATAAGCGCCGAAATTGATTCCGAAAGCCACCACGGCAACCAGCACAGGATTTATGTGAACTGAAGAAAATACCACATAGTAGATGATCATGAGCAATACCAGCACAGGAGTTCCCCGGATGAGGCCAATGAAGAACCTTGCCAGACCCCGCCAGATTGCCCTGTCCGACATACGGCCAGCACAAATCACCCCGCCGAGGATTGTCCCCAGCAAGGCAGCAAGGAGAGAAATCACCAGGGTCACATAAACACCTCTGAGAATCATCTGATAGCGCTTCTCCAAAATCAGATTGCTGTAAAACCTCTCTCCCAATCGCTGCAAAAAAGTCTTTGATATATCGTCGGTTCCGTCCTCATCCTGTAAGACGACAGCAGCAGAGTTCTTATTGCCAATAATGGTGGCACCGGAAGCAAAATAGGGATCCGAAAAATCGATTTGCTGGCTACGCTCCGGAGTGATCATCATCGAAGCTGCAATAAGGTCTATCTTGCCCGACACCAGCGATGGCAGCAGACTGCCAAAAGGGAGATCTACAAACTCGATCCCACGGCCAAGCCATGCACCAAAACGCATACTCAGCTCAATGTCAATTCCTGCCCATTGATGGTTGGTTTTTGCCGCCATTGGCATACCTAGATCGCTGGAAACACC
>CAZJZF010000035.1:3521-11728 GCA_964550385.1 uncultured Lentimicrobiaceae bacterium
AGCTGCAGCGATCAACGGCATCTCTGCATCAGTTTCACTCACCCAGCGTTTTATCAATGCGTCATAGGTACCATCGGACTTGATCTCACTTAGAAACTGATTGAATTGTGACCTCAAATCATCCGACTGCTGATGGAATCCAGCGGCGATGTCAACGGTGAACAGATTGGCCTCCAGAATTGCAAAAGCATTGTGCTGCGAAAGGATCTCTTTAACCATGCTATGATCGGTAAAGGCCCCTTCTATTTTTTGGCTGCTAAGGGCGGCCAGCATGTCGGTTACAGTATTAAAAGAGTGGATGGTAGCCTCCGGATAGGTCTTCTTTGCATACCCTTCATGAATCGAACCCATTAATACGCCCAGGTTTTTATAGGGAACTTTAGGTTGATCCTTCATCTTGGATGCCTGTTCATTCGGACCCGTCTGGGGCGTTCCCCTCACCAATGCAGCGATGCCACTCTGGTAATAGCTCTCCGAAAAAAGTACGCTCTTTGCCCTCTCCTCTGTAATGGAGAGACCGGCACCAATCATGTGCACCTTGCCCGAAATCAGGGCCGGAAGCATGGCACCAAACTCCATATTAACAATCTCCAGCCTGCGGTTTAGCCGACGTGCAATCCGCTGTGCAAATTCAACATCGAAGCCCACCACATCGTGGGTGCTATCGATGTAGGACATGGGCTCGGTTACGGCCGCTGTGCCAAACAGCAACGCATCTCCTGTGGGCTCCTGACCCAGGCCAGGCATGGGGCCCGGATCTCCCTGTTCAGGAAACCACCGGGTAAGCATCTCATCATAGGTTCCGTTTTGCCTGATCTCTCTCAGAGTAGCGTCAACCGCCTCTTTGAGGGCTGTATCCTCCATAGCGACAGCAAAACCATATACGTCAGGGAACAACAATTCATCAAGCACCATCAGGCCACTGTTTTTGGCAGCAAGGTTCTTCAATACCGGCAGGTCGTAAACAGCGGCATCAGCCTTCCCGTTCCTGACTGCCAGAGCACAGTCGTACACACTGTTGTAATACGTTACACGGGCATCAGGAAACTTCTCCAGTACTGACTGATCAGCTACAGTTCCGGTTGGCACCGCAAAAACCTTTTCCCCGCTCAGGTTATTTAGGGTTAATATCTCCTCACGCTGCGGTTTGCATGCTGCAAGCAGCATCGAAAACAAACCCAACCACAGAAATCCCCTGTACCAGCAACGATTGATAACCGATGTGACAACAATACGGGAGTCTGTCCTTTTAGGGTTTTGAACACATTCAGCATAAATTCCTGATGGCATCATGTATTATAAGGTTAAATGTAAAATAGCGCGATAAAAAGATCGTATTATCAGTTAAAACATGACCTCAAAAACGAGGATATTTCTATTGATAATCCATCATGATGATCTCCAGCAACTCACGTGTATGGTCCGAAACAGTTACTATTTTGGCAGGATCTACATACACATTGTTTAAATATTGCATCTTAAGGATGTCCCCATTCCGAAGTTCAGGAACTACACCGCTGAGCAAAAAGCCGCTTTGGTTGAGTTGCGCCGAAATTATGGCAGTAGCAGGTTCATCCATTGGCAATTCTACATAAATTGTTTCAACTTTTTTCAGGCACAATTCCCTCACTTGCCGGGTGATAAGCCCAAATGCATCTGCACCTGCACCGGTCACTGCCACCACAGCAATGTTCAGATCCGGTTTGATTCTGGTGGTCATCTCCGTCAACCCAAGTCGGAAATCAATCCCTGTTCCCGATTGGATTTCAATCAATTCACGATCAAGCCCCAAATGGTTATAAACCTTTGACAAAATAGGGAAAAATTTATCACAGATGTAAACCCTGCGGTGAGGTTCCTGATTGGTCTTCAGATAAAAAAGGACAACAGCCTGCCTTTGTTCGCTCAGCTTATCGTTATTGATTTTTTTAAAGGTTACACTTTCACTTGCAAAAGCCAGCATGATTCCTGTCTCTCTTGCTCCCAGCGAAAGATTTCCCTTTTGTGTATAAGGGTGAATGGTTACCGCCTCGCTGTACAATCCATACATCCCGGTTGCGACCGCAAAATCGCGAAGAAACTTTTTCATCTCTTTGAACAGACTCAGTCCGCGGTACCGGGGATCCACCATAGCTGCTCCAGAATCGGCAACAAGTGCCCCCTTGTTCTCGAAAAAGAGACTCAGGGTTCCTACGATTTCCCCGGCGTCATCTACAGCAACTGCCGAATTTAATAATCCGCTCTCAATCAGCTCCCTGATCTTCTCAGGATAATAAAATACGGAAGAATACGTATAGCCGTAAACCCGATAGGCAAGCCTTGAGAGACTGGGAGCGTCATCAGGGTGAATCATACGGATCAATGGCATCGTCTGAAGTTCTGAATCAACCACTTTTGGAAGTGACTCTGTCGTGCCAGAATCCCTGAACTCAATAATGCTCCTTTCGGGAAGGTATTTGATCAACTCGGTCCTCTTCCCCTCTTTACCCAGGTTAATGATGCTAAACTCATCGGCCAGATGCCTGATCAGAAGCAACCCCAGTGCCGACCGCTCCTTTTTTTCGAGCGCAGCAGCGTCGGTCGGAATGCCACGGTCTTCGACAGCAATCACAAATGCTCCCGGCCGATAACAGATAAAAAGGTCTATGCTTCCGGTTTCACCCTCATCAAAAGAGTTTTCGATGATGTTAACCAAAGCCTCCTCTGTTGCGAGCTCCAGCCGTTGAAGCTCACCATCGTCAAACCCAAATAATGAAGCATAGTATACAACCAGCTGTTGTGCAGCCCTGATATGCATTAAATCAGCATACATCGTAAACTTCGCCAGATAATCCAGCGAAAGCAGGTGGCCGGGAATTTCTCTTTTCATCTGTGAAAAATTTGCGTAGGGTTGATCATCGGATTACCTCCGATTTGCCACACCAAAGATAAAGTTTCACTCACACAATTTTCATGATTTGCTCTTCTAAAACATCTCCATGAAAGCACAAGTTGTCAAATCAACCTGCTCTACCACTCAGATGATGAATATTAGGCTATGAATGTCGAAGATATTCGACTCAGGCCGACAAAAAGGATCATCATATTCTATTCATACCGATAGATGGATCCAAAAACTCTTATGAAAGGAATGAAGGTTAAACATAGCAAACCCTATTGAATAAAGTATTGGTACAAAGGGATAAAGCTATTGATATTTCTTCTTTCTGTTATTTTATTAACATTGTTATTTTTTTAACATTTTTTCTTGTTTGTGTATAAAAACAGGGTATCTTTGCACCGAATTCGGGTTTGCTGATGAAGTACAAAACCAACTGTTCTGAAAACAATCATCCAATCAACAATAACCGAAGGTCAACACCTAGAAAAGAAACATTATAAATTAGAAGCATGCTATGGTGAAGCGGAAAAGATTTTACATTTTTGCATAAATACTTGCAATACCTTTAATATCAGGATACCAAAATAAAAGAATCGAGATGAACAAGATCAAAACACCGGATGACCTCCTGAAGATGAAGGAGGAAAACATCGCCAGAATGAAACCTGCCAAACAGGGAGCCTCGCTGGAAGACTCTGTACGTATCAGGGTGGCCATGGCAACCTGCGGCATTGCCTCCGGGGCAAAGGAAGTGATGGACTACCTGACAGATGAACTGGAAAAGCGCAACATCAGCGCAACGGTTTCGCGGGTTGGCTGTATGAGCTACTGCTATGCTGAACCTACCATTGAAGTTACCCTTCCGGGAAAAGATCCTGTGGTATTTGGTGAAGTGGATGTGAGAAAAGCCGACCAGATCATCGAAAAGTACATCCGGCATGGGGAACCTGTGGAAGGAATCATCCCGCTCAATTACGAAACGATAGACAACTAAACTGCGGAGAACCAAAGTATGGCAAAGCATAAACAACTGAGGATTGCCCTGCGGAACTGTGGCATCATCGACCCTGAGAATATCGGGGAATACATTGCAAGAGATGGATATATGGCGCTGGCCAACTGCACCACCCGGATGACTCCGGAAGAGGTGATAGACCAGATTAAAAAGTCGGGACTGCGCGGCCGTGGCGGCGGAGGTTTCCCTACCGGCCTGAAGTTTGAGATTACGCGCAAATCGGTTAGCGACCAGAAATACGTGGTGTGCAATGCCGACGAAGGGGATCCCGGGGCATTTATGGATCGCTCCATCCTGGAAGGCGACCCCCATTCGGTGATCGAGGCTATGGCCATCTGCGGATACTGCATCGGAGCCGACAAGGGGCTGGTGTACATCAGAGCCGAATACCCCCTGGCCATCGAAAGACTTAAAATCGCCCTCAACCAGGCCAGAGAGATGGGACTGCTCGGCGAAAACATCTTCAGCTCCGGTTTTAACTTCGACATCGAACTGCGGTATGGTGCCGGCGCCTTTGTATGCGGTGAAGAAACTGCACTGATCCACTCCATGGAAGGGCTGCGCGGTGAACCCACCTTCAAACCCCCGTTTCCATCGGTATCAGGTTATCTTGGCAAGCCTACCAACGTGAACAACGTGGAAACTTTTGCCAACATCCCGGCTATCCTCAACAAGGGAGCCGATTGGTTCGCTTCCATCGGTACCGAAAAATCCAAAGGGACCAAAGTGTTTGCCCTGGCAGGAAAGATCAACAACGTAGGTTTGATTGAAGTTCCCATGGGAACCACCCTGCGCGAAGTGATCTACGAAATCGGCGGTGGCATCCAACACGGCAAAAAATTCAAGGCGGTACAAACCGGTGGACCCTCCGGCGGATGCCTCACCGAGAAACACCTCGACACCCCCATCGACTACGACAACCTTATTTCTGCCGGCTCCATGATGGGCTCGGGCGGGATGATTGTAATGGACGAAGACGACTGTATGGTTGCCGTTGCCAAATTCTACCTCGACTTTACCGTTGAGGAGAGCTGCGGAAAATGTGCACCCTGTCGAATTGGCAACAAAAGACTCTACGAATTACTGGAGAAGATCACCCTGGGCAAAGCCAGCATGAACGACATCGCCAACCTGAAAAACCTTTGCTATGTAATTCGCGATGCCTCCCTGTGCGGACTTGGACAGACATCTCCTAACCCGGTGCTGTCGACCATGGAGAACTTCTATGATGAATACCTCGGACACGTAATAGACCACAAATGTGCTGCAGGGCAATGTAAGGCTCTGATGAAATATGTGGTGATAGAGGAGAACTGTGTGGGATGTACTGCCTGTGCCAGAAACTGCCCGGTGAATGCCATCAGCGGTGAGAAAAAACAGGTGCATTTCATCCATCAGGAGATGTGCATCAAGTGCGGTGCCTGCTACGACCGTTGTAAGTTCAATGCTATCGAAATCCAATAACCGGCTATCAGCCTAAAAGACATATAGTTATGGAAATGCTAAAAGTAATTATAGATCAGAAAACCATAGAGGTGAAGCCAGGTACTTCAATCCTGGATGCGGCTGCCATGGTGGGAATTCATATCCCTACCCTCTGCTACCTCAACCTCCACGACCTGAATATCGAAAACAAACCTGCCGGCTGCCGCATCTGTGTGGTGGAAGTGGAAGGACGCAGAAACCTTGCTCCCGCCTGTGCCACTGAATGTGCCGATGGCATGAAGATCAACACCCATTCTATCAGGGTGTTGAACACCCGGAAGACCGTAATGGAACTGATCCTGTCCGACCACCCCTTCGACTGTCTGGTGTGTGCCAAATCAGGGAAATGCGATCTTCAGAAGATGGCTCAGGACCTGGGAATCCGTGAGATCCGCTACCAGGGCGAACAGAGTCATTACCGTGAAGATACCTCCCCTGCCATCATCCGCGATATCGATAAATGCATCATGTGCCGCAGATGTGAGATGATGTGCAACGAAGTGCAGACCTGTGGAGTCCTTTCAGCCGTAAACAGAGGATTCGAAGCCGTGGTAGCACCCGCCTTCGAGATGAATCTCGACCATTCGGAATGCACCTACTGCGGTCAGTGCGTGGCAGTATGCCCCACAGCAGCCCTCACCGAAGTGGACCATACCTATAATGTGATCGAAGCCCTGGCAGACCCGAAGAAAGTAGTTGTGGTTCAAACTGCACCTGCCGTAAGGGCAGCGCTGGGCGAAGAATTTGGCCTGGAAGCCGGCACCCTGGTGACCGGAAAAATGGTGGCTGCCCTCCGCAGATTAGGCTTCAACTACGTTTTCGATACCGACTTTGCCGCCGACCTCACCATCATGGAAGAGGGAACCGAGCTGCTGAGCCGCCTCAACAAATTCCTGGCTGGAGAAAAAGATGCCAACCTCCCCATCCTCACTTCCTGCTGCCCCGGCTGGGTGAATTTCTTCGAGCACCAATTCCCGGAGCTGAAGGATATCCCCTCCACTGCCCGCTCCCCGCAGCAGATGTTCGGCCCCATTGCCAAAAACTACTTCGCCGAAAAGATTGGCGTGAAACGCGAAGATATGATCGTGGTTTCCATCATGCCCTGTCTGGCGAAAAAATTCGAATGTTCCCGCGACGAGTTCAAGGTGAATGGTGATCCCGATGTAAACTATTCCATTTCTACCCGCGAACTCGCCAACCTGATCAAACTGGCCAATATCGACTTCCATGAATTGCCAAACGAAGATTACGACAATCCGCTGGGTGAATCCACAGGTGCTTCCGTAATTTTCGGAACAACCGGTGGTGTAATCGAAGCAGCCTGCCGTACCGCATACGAAATCCACACCGGAAAGACCCTTGAAAAAGTTGATTTCCAACAACTTCGTGGAATGGATGGAGTTCGGAGTGCTACTGTGGATTTCGACGGATTGGAGCTGAAAATCGGTATTGCCCACGGACTGGGTAACGCCAGGAAGCTGCTGGAAGATATCAAGTCAGGGAAAAGCCAGTACCATGCCATCGAAATCATGGCTTGTCCGGGGGGATGCATCGGGGGTGGCGGACAGCCCCTGCATCATGGCGACTCCTCGATCCTGAAAGCACGTGCTCAGGCACTCTACCGCGAAGATGCGGGCAAAGCGATCCGGAAATCACACGAAAATCCGTTCATCAAAGAGCTGTACGAAAAATTCCTGGGTGCTCCCAACAGCCACAAAGCCCATGAGCTGCTGCACACCCACTATTTCGATAAAAGCAACCAGATTACGATAGAATAACCTTAATACCGGAAATACCATGTCAAGCATCAAAATAAAACTGCACCAGCACGACATCGACAAACTGAAGGAGGTGTGTGCTTCCTTTAACAACGAAGCCGGCGAGCTTATCAATGTGCTGCACAAAGCCCAGGGGATTTTTGGCTACCTTCCGGCAGAGGTTCAGGAAATCATCTCCAAAGAATTGAAGGTTCCATTGGCCAAAGTATATGGCGTAGTTACCTTCTACAGCTTCTTTACCATGATTCCGAAAGGTAAATATCCCATCTCCATCTGCACCGGTACCGCTTGTTATGTAAGAGGCGCAGAGAAAGTACTCGACGAGTTTAAAAAGAACCTGAACATCAAAGTGGGTGAAACCACCGGCGATGGCAAATTCTCGCTCAGCTGCCTGCGCTGCGTAGGTGCCTGCGGACTGGCACCTGTGGTGCTGGTAGGCGAGAAAACCTACGGCCGCGTATCGCCCGAAGGAGTGAAGGATATTCTGGCGGAATACAAGGATTGAATTTAATTAGCCAATTAGCAAATTGGTCAATTAGCCAATTGTTTGTATTTTAGAAATACAGGGATTCAAGTAAGTCATAAAAACTTATTTGAATCCTTTTTTTTGATGCTTTTTGTTTCTAAAAATCCGCGGAATCTGCGGGAGCCTGAAAAAACAGCACACTGATCATACGGATTCTACAGATTTTCACTGATTTTTTTACCACGAAGGAGTTTGAGGTTGGGGGTTGGGGGTTGGGGGTTGGAGGTTGGGGGTTGGAGGTTTTTACAACCATAAAACTGTATTCCTGAATCGATATTCTCACGGCATCAGGTTTCTCTTCGCTTCCTTTGCCCTTTTCAAGCAAGACTTAAGCATTCATCCAACATTAAATCCGTGAATCCGTGGCATTGATAATGGAACGCGGATGCTTCGGCTTCACTTCGATTCCGCTTAGGGTCCAGTTCAGAAATCAACCCTGTTTAGGTGTGCAAATCAATGCGTATTTCTACGCATTTTTTTCGAATATTGATTGAAATATATTCTTAATGTATTCTATGTATT
>CAZJZF010000036.1:0-11448 GCA_964550385.1 uncultured Lentimicrobiaceae bacterium
AGGCAAGGGGGTGATTCTCTACATGAACCAGGAAGGACGGGGTATTGGCCTAATCAATAAACTCAAGGCGTATCATCTGCAGGAAAATGGCTTTGATACCGTGGAAGCCAACCTGAAACTGGGGTTCAAGGCAGATGAGAGGGATTACGGCATTGGTGCCCAGATCCTGCGCGACCTGGGGCTTTCGCATATCAGGCTCATCAGCAACAATCCGGGGAAAAAAGTGGGGCTTGAAGGATATGGCATTTTTATCGAAGAAATTATTCCCCTCATCATTGCTCCAAATGTCCATAATCAAAAATATCTTTCCACAAAGCAGGAAAAAATGGGGCACAACCTGGATCTCTTTTAAGGCTGAACTGGATCAGGCGGCTATTTTCCGGCCGCTGCTTCCCTTTTACGCGCTTTCTTTTGGCTTTGCACCGCTTCACTGATGTGGTTGAATTCCCGTCGGTAAAATACCCCTAATCCCTGGGTATAGGGTGCTCCCTCGTACAGCACATTGTATCCGTTATGGCGGTTGTAAGCCTTAACCCTGAATTTTCCCTCTTTGTCGATCCTGTATTCAGCCTCAAGGTCTCCCACCATATTGCCGGTCTTTTCCTCATTGCCGGCAAAGGTTCTGCCTCCAATACCCACTTTGCTTTCAAGTGTCAGACGGTCGTTGAGGATCTGCGTTTTAAAGGCAGCCTCCACCTGTTCCTGCCCCAGATAAGATCCTGGGTGGTAGGCAAAGTCAACATCGAATTCATCGCTGATGCTGGATAACCACAGCGAAAGCTGATTGGCAAGGATTTCCGTGGTGCTTACGTTGGCCAGATTGGCGCTGCTGCCTGCCTCAATAAATTGCTGCGACTGGGTATTCACGAACCTGCTGATGGCCAGCAGCGATAGAAAATGATAGTTGAGGTTGGGCTTAACAAGCGCCTGATACCGCTCTGCATCAAAGCTGCTCATATCGGGGAACTCAATACCAAACCGGATGGAAGGATTGGATAACTTGTCAGTCATATAGATTACACAGTTCACCGGCTGGGCGCTCAAGGTCGAATCTTCAGGGTTGAGGGGGGTAAGATGGGCTTTCGTAGGATAGATGGCTTCAATATCCAGCAGGGCTTCATACGGGTCACCGTTCCAGCGGATCGTGCTGCCGTTTACAATGTTGAATTTTTTGCTGATGATATTCTCCAGGTTGAACAAATAATCCCCTTTGCTGATCACATACTGTCCCCGCAAATCAAACTCCCCCTTGCTGTCGATTTCCATCCGCAAATCGCCGCTTCCGTTGGCTTCAATCAGATCGCCGACCAACGGGTCAAAAACAAGCCTCACTCTGGCATCCGGTGTTACACGGATGTTCATATCCAGCCTGAGAGAACTCTCTTTACGTTTCTTAGCTGCAGGAACCGGATCATCCTCATCCTCACTGAGATTACGGTTGATGAAGGTGATGAAACTGCTACGGGAAACTTCGGAAGGGGATGAGACTGGAATTTCAAATTGGGTATTTCTTTCGGTAGTTGCCTGAATATTAATCAGCAGATCATTGTCAGGACCAGTTACCGACACGTTTCCCGTGGCCAAAGCACGCCCGAAATAGTACGGATCCTGTTCACCATTGGTATTCATGAAGGTGAAATTTTGTGCTTTGATGCCGAGGTTCAGGTTGAAATTCCGGAAGCCTTTGTGGCGAATGGACCCATTCAAAACTGCTTCATAAGGGTCACGTGAATTTCCGCGGTTATTGTCACTTAACTGAATTTTATTAAAGACAATGGCATCCGGGGTAAAAGTGATGGTGTCGGTGAAACTGTACCAGGTGTTCAGATAATCGATATAGATATTCCGGATGGTTGCTTTTACTTTTCCAGTTACCTCCGGCTCCCGGAAGGTGCCGCCCAGATGAAGTTTTCCAACCCCAAATCCCCTGATGTCGGTCGAAATGGCAGTAAGAAGGCTGCTCAGCAAATTCAGACGGAAATTGTCCAGATCAACCGTCAGATCGAAATTGTCGCTGCTGCGGGCCAGAGGATAGATGTGTCCGGAGATCTCAGCCGTACGTTTTATCCCGGCATTCCCCTGATACATAAAATTTCCGGCCAGCTTCATTCCCTGCATCCTGTCGTCCCATATACTCATCAGATTTACAGTCCCAAGACGGTCACCGTTCATGGCAAAATCAGCGATCGAAAGATCAGAAAGGATTCGTATGTCATCAAAAACATTTTTCAGATTCACCTGACCGGAAATGGTGCCATCGAGGTTAACACCTGAGGGGACAGTAAGAAAATCGATCCAGGAGAGATCAATCTGCTCAAAAGTTGCTGTGATGGAGTGATCCGACATCTCAGCCGATTCTCCGTCAATTCTGATCTTCTGACTGTTGCTGAAGAATTCGAAATTGTGGATATCCAATATCTTATTACGCAATGCAACAGAGCTGCCGGCACGGATTTTCCACAAGGTATCGCTGAGGGTTACATACCCTTCCGAAAAAACGAGTTTAAGGTCAGTCAAACTCCTGGTATCGAGTTCACTTTGGATCATTCCATCCGGATCGGTGACGTCGGGAGAGAATTTCCAGGAAATGAGGTTGCGGGTCTTATTGTTTAGGGTGGATCCTTCCCATAGAGGTTCGTAAAGGAACAGGGTGTCGGAAAGGCTCGCCATCCTTGCACCCGTTTCAGTTATAAGGCCTTTCTCAAGGTTGTAAATATTGCAATACCAGTTATCCAGACTGCGGTTGCCCATCTTCACGGAACCCGCTGTAGCATTGAGCCTTAGTTTTTTGTTTTCCTGCTGATAACTGCCTTTTACCTCAATGATGGAAGCATCTATTCTGGTTCCTGTGAGGAGCTGGGAGAGGTTTCCCGTTTGTTTTAGTTTGATATCCAAAAAGATATCATTTTTTTCTTCTGCTGAGGCAATGGTAGCCTTTTGGCTGATCAGATCTTTGGTGAGCCCCGGTAAATAGGGTTCGAAAAACTGCCGGAATGCCTCAGGCAAACCTGCGTAGGAAAAATTGCCATAAATATCCCCATCCAGGTAATCCGACCTTACCACAATGAGTTTCCTTTTGTTTTCCGGTGATGCTACTGCATTCACTTTCAAAGAGCTGAGCTGGTAATTTTGGGTAGGAGTATTGAACTCGGCCTGCTCCACTGTTGCCAGTCCTGATAGGTTGTCAAAATGATCCCCCTTCATGTCCATGGTGATCCTGGCGGTAAGCAATCCCTTAAGCGAATCACTCACAAAACCGAGTTTCGCAAGATTGGCTTTTCTGATGTCGGCTACGAAATTATAAACGGGAATCTGCTCATTGAAATCAATATTTCCATTAAAGTCAAGTGCAATATTCTGATCTTCAACGCCAATGGTTCCATTGAACCTACGGTCATTCACCAATCCATCTATATCGATCCTGCGGTACTCATAGCTGTTGAATTGTAGGGAGTGTACCAGACCATCCAGCGAAAAATCCCACGATTTCCTGGTTGCCGAACCGCTTATGTTCATATCAAAGCTTACCTTCCCCATCCTGCTTTCCGAAAGGTATCTGCCTGCATCTACCCCGTCGACTCCGATTGAACCATCGGCAAAATACACTCCTCCCAGCTCTGATAATCGCATATCGGCTTTGATGAACCCAAAGCTCCCTGTAAATTCAGCCCTGGTAACAAAATCCCGGTACCGTCCATTGAATTTTCCTTCTACCGACACAGGACCCAAATCTACGAGTTCTTCCGGCAGTTTCAGCGACTGGCTTATGTCATTTGCCTGATATTTCCACCGTGAAAGGTCTGCAGGATCCACAATAAGATGTTGTATGTCAAGACTTATCATGGTGTTATCGAAGTCGGGTAAACCCTCCATGGCAATTTCACCATCAAAACTGCTGGAGCCGCTGCTGAACTGAAGCCCCCGGGTGCTGAAATCACCCAGGGTACCATAAATGCTCCCTTTGAGATTGATATTGTTTGCAGTTTTATAAAAGGTAGGGATGAAAAAGCCAAGGTCATAGGTGGAAAGCTTTGAAACCGCAATATTGCTTCTTATTCTTACTTTGTTGGTGAAGTCTGAAAAATCATCAAACGAGAGGTAATGAAAGCTGAGGTCGAGGGCGAGAGCAGAATGAGGCGTTTCGGCGGTGAGGTTCCTGAAACGAATGGACGTACCACTGATTTCGGTTTGCGTAGTGAGGTTCAACAGCACAAATCCCTTTTTCTCACGGAATTGCAACCGGTTGATTTTAAGGCTTATGTCATTTCCCTTGAGAGATATGTTCGAAATATCCACATACAAATCATCCAAGCTGAGATGGGCAAAGTCCAGGGTTTTTGTTGCACTGCCTTTCAATGTCAGATCTGAATTGTAGTGCCCTTTTTTCAAGGAGATACGTTCAACCCTTACCGTGGTCGCTTTTTGAGCTCCCTTTTTTTGCGAAGGTTTGCTGAGTTTTTGGAAAAAGAGACTCAGATTGTCGGTCGGCTCACCGGGGTACTTTTTATGGTTGATGAAGGGTTCCGAAAGGGAAAGCTGGGATATTCTTACTACCCCCGATCTGATTCCGAATGATTTTACCTTTACACTTGCTGTTGAGGCACTGACCATCAGCTGCTTATGATGATCTTGGATGGTAAGCCCGGTGAGTTTTCCATAGAATGGCAAAACGATCTGCACCCTGTCTATTTTGATCTCCATTTCGGTCCGGGCAGACAGATTTTTTGTGATGAGATCTTTCACATATTGCTGCACAGGAGAGAGCTGAAGCAGTAAAATCAAAATTACCGGTATCAGCAGGAGTGTACCGGTGGTGATCAATACTATTTTTACGGCTCTTTTAATGTCTTCGAAAATTATAACACAAAGGTAATGTAACGAAATATTTCCGCAAATGTTAGGCTCTGAATTGTTATTTCTCCTGAATAAGGGTACAGGTGAGTCCATCGGAGGCAATCTCATTCAGCTGCACGGTATAAATGCGATTTGAAAGGTTTTCGTTCCATGGGTGTAATACCCTGATATAGTTATCCGTAAATCCCTGTATCATCCCTTCGTGCCTGTCCGACTCAAAAAGCACACTTCTTTGCGTGCCGGCAAAGCGGCGGTAGAATTCTGCTTTTTTTTGATCTGAAATGGCCTGCAATTGCTGGCTTCGATGTTTTTTCAGGGCAGCAGGAACCTTGGGAAAGATTTCAAGTGCCGGCGTATTTTTTCGTTCGCTGTAGGAGAATACATGCAGGTAGGAGAGGGGCAACGATTCCACAAACCGGCAGGTCTCTGCAAAAGCTTCATCAGTTTCACCTGGAAAACCGGCAATGATATCGGCCGCGATGCAGGCATCAGGGATTCGGGCAAGTATACTATGTACCCTGTTACTGAAGAGTTCTGTGGTATATTTTCGTTTCATAGCCAACAGCACTTCATCCGAACCTGACTGCAGGGGAAGGTGAAAGTGGGGCATAAGGCAGGGGGATTCTGCCACCAGACCAATGATTTCGTCCGTGAGCAACTCGGGTTCAACCGATCCGATCCTGATTCTGGCCAAGGGGCGTAAAGCTGAAATCTCCGTCAGAAGCATCAGGAGATTTTCACCATGCGGTCTGCCAAAATCACCCACGTTTACTCCGGTCAGAACAATTTCTTTTACCCCTTTGGCGTCGAGCTCCTTTACCAGGCTTATGAGATCATGTACCCTGCCACTCCGGCTTCTGCCTCGGGCTTTGGGAATGGTGCAGTAGGTGCAGCCGTAATTACAACCGTCCTGGATTTTGAGGAAGGTTCGGGTTCTGTCGTTCAGGGAGTAACCCGGAGAAAATACCTTTGTTTTCTGAATGCTGGTGTGGTCGATGAGTGTATTTGCACCTGGAATGAATGACCCCAGTATTTCCGGAAGATTGTACTTGTGTTCGTTGCCTATCACAATGTCAACCTCCCCCATGCCGGCAATTTCCTCAGGGCTCAACTGCGAGAAACACCCGATCACTGCAATAATGGCATCCGGGTTTTTACGCCTGGCCTGCCGTATGGCAGCCCTGCATTTCTTTTCTGCTACATCGGTCACTGCACAGGTATTGATTACCAGTACGTCAGCACCGGCATGCCTGTCAGAGATGGAATGACCATCCGCCCTGAACCGGTTGGCAATGGCAGAGGTTTCAGCAAAATTGAGCTTGCAGCCCAGTGTATGGAATGAAATATTCAAATGCCCTGAATTTAACCGGGCAAAGGTAGTTATTTAGGAAGAAGTGACGGTTTAGCTCTCTGTTACGGAATTACCCTAGTGCGCAATCATAACTTTATGAAAATGTTTCTGCGTGGGGGTGATGTAGTGTAACAGGTAAACGCCATTGGGCAAATTGCCGGTCGGTATCTTCAGTTCCTGCATCAGGTTTACAGGCATTGAGATAATTTGTTTGCCATGAAGGTCTGACAGTATGATCATTCCTTCCTGCTTTGTATCCGGGTTTAGTTTAAAATGCAGGAATTCATCCGCAGGATTGGGATAAAGCTGCAGGTTCGTTTCAGTACCATTTGTCAAATCTTCCGCACCAATTTGCACGGTATAAGGGATTACCAGAAACTCACAAAGCCCTACTCCGTATACATTGTTGTAGGTTTGAAAGTTCTCCTGATAGAACTGGTTGATGGGCGTTGTACCCGGAATAAACTTCTGGTTGGGTGTAAGAATCCTTCCAAGTTTCATGGCATGTGTATCATACCCATCGTCATAAATGTGATAGATCAGGCTGTCGGGACCGCGTTTAAGTCCCCCTGCATAAGGATAATTGAATGATTTTACCTGCGTTGGGGTTAAAACTGCATCTGAAAGATCAACCTGAAAGAGTGCATTTGTGGTACCTGTTGTTCGGTACACTGAATAGTAGAGAAACTGACCGTTGGGTGAAAATTCGCAGTTGTAAATCGATGGAATGGAAGAAGTATAGCCTGTATTACAGGTTTTTACGGTATTTGGAAGAAATGCGCCATTGATATTGTCGAACTGGCAGGTAAATACTGCCGGAGGATATTGGGATGCAAACCCCACATTGGTGATTCCGGCAGGAGTACCGGCTCGGCTGTAGGTGATGTAAATGATCGGAGATGCACCTGAATTGAGGGGTGCCTTGGCGGGTCCGAAATCGAAATCTCCGTGATAGGTAACAATGTTTTTATCGATCTTATAAACCACATACTTGGTTGTAAGGCCTGTATAGGGAAACAGACTGGTCACAAGCCAGAGTACATCCGGGTTATTGTCGCATGGGATGATTTTCATCCCTTCGGTTACATCTGCAGTTCCATAGGGACCGGGCAGGGTAAACGTCTGGCTGAAGGTTTGGTTCACATAATCGTAAATGTGATAAACGATTGACCCATTGACAAATGAGGAGAAATAACTTCCGGTTTCATTGGAAAATATATAGTACAGATTATAACTGTTTTTCGCCTTCAGATCAGATCGTGGTACGGGCGCAATGGCCACCGGTTGTACTGATGATACATTTGCCCCCAGATCAAAACTCGGAATCACAGCGTTCACATGGTCGAAGACCTGCTTCCCATCTGTATAAAAAATCACATTTCCGGTAAACGGGTTCACAACCACAGCCCATTGCTCATTGCCATTTGTAGTGGATATGGCAGATGGTTGACCATTCGGCAGCGACAGTATGGGCCCCGATGGAGCAGGTTGGTTGCCAAAATTAAGGGTGGCATTGGTGGAACCGGAGTAAGGCCTACCAAAAACCCATACCCTATCCTGGTATTGGGCTGCCAGAAATCCGGAGCATAAAATAAGCATCAGGCCGGTAAATAGGGCTCTTGATAAAGTACGGTGGTGGAAAAGAATCATCATCGTATGTTATTTGAATTATTGGGTCAAATATCGTAAATAATCCATTCTCCATTAAAAGGAAGAAAGAAGAAGCATTTAAAAATCTTTTACATTTGACCGGGGATAGTGAGGTTAAAATGGCTGAACTGAAATGGCTGAAAAAATGTTGAAACGGATCCTGCATTTTCTCTCCGGACGGCGGGTTGTTATTGGATTGGTGGTGCTGTTATCCCTCACTGCCAGCATACAGTCGCTGGTATCGGGTACAAAAACCTACCACGAAGGGGGAAGGGAATACAACCGGTACAACAATTACACGATGTTCGAGAAGTCATTTCACCACCTCCGGAACCAGCAGGATCTTTACCAGCTATATCCTGAGGAATACTGGGATCTTTACAAATACACCCCTTCTTTCACCGCTTTTTTCGGATTGTTTGCGATGTTCCCCGACTGGCTGGGTTTGAGTTTGTGGAATCTTTTCAATGCGGTTATCCTGATATTGGCGGTATATTATCTGCCTTATCCGGATAAAAAAGGGAAAGGGATCATCCTATTAATCGTGTTGATTGAGTTGATGACCGCCATGCAGAACGAACAATCCAATCCTTTGATTACAGGTTTGCTGGTGCTGGCGTTTGGGTCTCTGGAAAGGAAAAAATATTTTCCGGCAGCTTTTTTCATCCTCTTCTCTGCTTTCATCAAACCTTATGGCATTGTAGGGATGGCTATGTTTCTGCTGTATCCGGGTAAATGGAAGATGGCTCTTGGAACAGCCTTGTCGTTTGTGCTGATCATGAGCTTTCCATTGTTGTTTATAGATTTACCACAGTACAAATTTTTACTGGTACGATATCTCGAAACACTGCGCACAGATCAGGGCGTACAGTTGGGTTTGTCGTTGATGGGACTGCTGGATTCATGGTTTTCCATGAATATCCCGAAAAATGTGGTGCTGGGATCCGGTATCATACTCTTTCTGCTGCCCATGCTGCGTTGGAAGAAATATCACCAGTACCTTTTCAGATACCTTGTATTAGCTTCCATTCTGATCTGGATCGTGATTTTTAATTACCGGGCAGAGTCTCCAACTTACATCATTGCCATAACCGGCGTTGCCCTGTGGTTTGTACCGGCAGTAAAAAGCCCGCTGAATATTGCATTGTTTGTTATGGCTGTTTTGCTTACAGTGCTCTCCCCAACCGACCTCTTTCCCGCAGTGCTCCGGAAAAACTATGTAATTCCGTTTGTCCTCAAAGCATTACCCTGTATACTGATCTGGATCAGAATTCAGTATGAATTACTGACAATTCAAAGCGTTGATCCTGAGCAGATTCAGCCTTCCTGTGAAAATGGATCGGCTGATTGAGACATTTTTTTTATCTTTGCAACCTTTTCTTAAAGTGCGGTAAAAAAGTATTGTAATCATTATTTCTGATAGTATGAAAAAACTGGCAGTTGTGGCATTTGGTGGCAACGCTTTGCTGAGAGGAGACCAGAAGGGCACCATCGACGAGCAGGAGCAGAATGTATACGAAACCTGCACGAAGGTTTTTGAGCTGATAAAGAGGGATTATGATGTGGTGATAGGCCATGGCAACGGTCCCCAGGTGGGCAACGTTTTACTGCAGCACGAAGCGGGATACAATGTCTTCGGAATCCCGAAGATGCCGATTGATGTATGTGTGGCAGAGACACAGGGCTCCATTGGATATTTTATTGAGCAGCAGATGAAGAATGTGCTCCTGCAGCATGACATTGAAAAGGACATTCTGACCATCATTACCGAGGTTTTTGTCGATAGGAATGATGCTGCATTCAGCAATCCCACCAAACCGGTAGGGCCTTTTTATTCTGAAGCTCAGGCGAACGAAATGAAGGAAAAGAATGGATGGTCGTTCCAGAAAGACCCACGGGATCGCGGTTGGCGCCGTGTGGTTCCTTCACCGGCACCTGGTCATATAAACAATGTGAAGTCGATCGAGCAGCTGGCTCGGAGTGGTGCTGTGGTAATCACGGTAGGCGGTGGCGGAATACCCGTTTTCTGGGTCGATGAGAAAAAGATCCAGGGTATCGACGCAGTGATCGACAAAGACCTTGCTTCTGCACTGCTGGCCACTGAAATTAACGCCGATGAGTTTTATATACTTACCGATGTGCCGAATGTCTGCCTCCATTTTAATACACCCCAGGAGAAGAAGTTGAAGGTGATTACCGTGGATGAAGCAAAACAGTATCTCGCCGAAGGGCATTTTACCGAAGGAAGCATGGCACCCAAAGTGCGTGCAGCTATTTACTTCGTGGAGCATGGTGGCAAAGAAACCATCATCACCGAAGCAAATCAGCTCAGCAACCCGGAAGCAGGAACGAGAATCGTTAGAAATTAGAAATTAGAAATTAGAAATTTTAACTCTCTGAATTACAGCATTGAACACTTGAACGTTGAACACTTGAACGTTGAACACTTGAACGTTTGAACATTTGAACAACAAAAATAAAGGAGGAATTATGGCATTCAACTTAAAAAACAGGCATTTTTTGAAACTCCTGGATTTCACTCCGCAGGAGATTGGGTTTTTACTGGAGCTCTCCAAAGACCTGAAGAAGGCTAAGTATGCAGGTACTGAGCAGCAGAGGCTCAAGGGGAAAAACATCGTTTTGCTTTTCGAAAAGGCTTCCACCCGCACCCGTTGTGCTTTCGAAGTGGCAGCCCTCGATCAGGGTGCACACGTTACCTACATCGGACCTACCGGATCACAGATGGGCGCCAAGGAATCGATGAAAGATACTGCAAGGGTGCTGGGGCGTATGTACGATGGTATTGAGTACCGTGGTTATGGCCAGACCATTGTGGAAGAGCTTGCCCGGTACGCCGGAGTACCTGTGTGGAATGGTTTGACGAACGAGTTCCATCCGACCCAGATTCTGGCCGACTTCCTCACCATGCTGGAGCATACCGACAAGCCGCTGAACAAAGTGAAGTTCGCCTATCTGGGCGATGCACGGAACAACATGGGTAATTCACTGATGGTAGGTGCAGCCAAAATGGGGATGGACTTCAGGGCTGCTGCTCCTGCACAGGTGCAACCTTCCGAAGATCTGGTAGCCATTTGCCGGGAAATTGCCAAAGAGACCGGAGCAAAAATCACCCTTACCGAAAGTGTTGCAGAGGCTGTAAAGGATGCAGATTTTCTCTATACCGATGTATGGGTTTCCATGGGAGAGCCGGATGAGGTTTGGGAAAAACGGATCAACCTGCTGAAACCTTACCAGGTAAATAAAAAGGCGATGGACCTGACCGGTAATCCACGTTGCAAATTCCTTCACTGCCTCCCTGCATTCCACAACCGCGAAACCAAGGTGGGAGAAGAGATCTACCAGAAGTATGGCCTGAATGGAATGGAAGTGACAGAAGAGGTATTCGAATCACCCGCTTCAGTGGTTTGGGATCAGGCAGAAAACCGCCTGCATACCATCAAAGCAGTGATGGTGGCTACCCTGGGGAGCTAAGCTCTTTATCTGCGGTTCTCGATATTCAGCAAATATTTCAGTGTTTCGGGATCCAGAATCCCGGTAGGGTCGTTGGCAGCTGTGATGAGGTCAGCGACCCT
>CAZJZF010000037.1:0-11434 GCA_964550385.1 uncultured Lentimicrobiaceae bacterium
GAATATATCTCTTGCCCTTCATGTGGAAGAACCCGCTTCAACATTCGCGAAGTGGCCGGAAAAATCAGAGAGCGGACAGCACATCTTACGGGCTTGAAAATCGGTATCATGGGTTGTATCGTGAATGGCCCCGGAGAGATGGCAGATGCAGATTACGGGTATGTGGGATCCGGGAGCCAATCAGTTACCCTGTATAAAGGTAAGCAGGTCATGCAAAGGGGTGTGAATGAAAGGGATGCCATAGAGGCTCTTATTGACCTCATCAAAGAGGGGGGCGACTGGAAAGAACCTTGAAAAGGAAACCCCGGTGTTTGCCGGGGCGATCCTTCAGAAATCAACAAAAAACTTACGGGTTAACGTTTTTTGGGTGCTTGATATGACTAATACGTGAATCCCCTCAGAAAGTTTCACTTGCGCCGAAAATTCTATTGTTCCTCGTTCGTTCGTATTTGATGTATACATATTTCTCCCACCTGGATCATACAGTGCAATGCGAATATCCTCTCCGTTTAGATTCTGGATTTGCAACCAGATCCCTTCCCTGAATGCTTGGATCCAATTGAGTTCAATCCCCTGATTCACAGTATTTAATCTACATTCGATGATGCTGGTAACCTCCTCCCTTCCGTCATAATCCTGCTGCCGCAGCCGGTAGTAAGTCACAGGAAGTTCAGGGGAAAGGTCTGTGAATTGGTAGTGCCGGGGTACCTGTGTAGTGCCGTTTCCGGGAACATATCCGATGGGCAGAAAGGTCATGCCATCGCCGGAAGATTCCACCATAAATCCGGCATTGTTCCATTCTCCTGCGGTTATCCAGTACAGTATTGCTGAGCCTTGTTCCTTAGCCTCAGCCCGGAATGAAGCAAAGTGCACAGGCAGGGGTGGCGAATTATACACCTCAATATCATCAATGCGCCATGGAGACGTAGTGGTGGATGATTTCCGGAAGCGAATCCAAACTGCAGGTTCCATGGACCAACCCGTCAGGTTGACAGAAAACTGCTGAAAACTTCCGGAAGGGGTATTCTGATGATCAAAGGTATCCAACGGAACAAACCCACCGATGAGTCCTGCCGTTCCAACTTCAACAATCAGCATTTTCACTGTAGCCGAGGTGGTTCTGCCAAGCTGGAAAGTCAATGAAACCGGACTGCTTACAGGCGGAAGGGTCAAGGTGCCGTTGTAGGTGCCGATATTCGCTGCTGCCGGTGCCGATACATAAGAACCCGTTGTGGTGACCCGCGTTACCCCGTCGGCTGTCCATCCTGGCGGTGGAAATACTGTATCTGTGAACTGTTCTGTAATACATAGAACGCCACTCCCCTGCGCCATAATTATTCCTGAAAAAACCAGGCGTACAACCAGTGTTGCCACGAAAACAGTTAATCGTCCCCTCATACTCCCCTCCTTTACTGCAGTTTCTGATCTTTATATGATTGAAACCGGAAAAAAGGAGAAACACGGGAAAATATTAATTTGAAAAACTACAACTCCGCGGTAAGTTCTACCTTTGCCCCTATGTTAAAAACCTGTTTTCACCTTCATACCCGTTTCAGCGACGGATCAGGAGATCCGGAAGAATTTGTGGAAGAAGCTTTGGCACAAGGCTTTACTCATCTTGGATTTAGTGACCACGCACCGGTGCCATTTGAGAACCCCTGGAGCCTGAAAAGTGCTGCCCGAGATTCCTATCTTGCCCTCACCGAACCTCTGCGGAATATTTATACAGACAGTCTGAAAGTATTCCGTGCGCTCGAAGCTGATTATATTCCGGGGATCACTTACCCCTTTAAAATGCTTCACGAGGAATATGATACCGATTATATCATCGGATCGGTTCACTTGGTCAGGCCGGAAAATGATGACAGACTATGGTTTATAGATGGTTCTGTAGAGCAGGAATATTTTTCCGGCATTTCAGAGCTGTTTGGCAACGACGTAAAGAAGGGGGTTACTGCTTTTTATCGCCAGCAAATGGAGATGATTGAAAAAGAAAATCCGGATGTCCTTGGCCATTTCGATAAAATATCCATGCATAACAAAGGCAGACTTTTTTCAGAGGATGAATCGTGGATCATTTCCCTGCAGCTGGAGCTCCTGGATCTTGTAAAGCAATATGGTATTGTGGTAGAAGTAAACACACGTGGACTCTACAAAGGGCGCCACCACTCCACCTATCCCTCATCATCCCTCATCCGCTACTGTATTTCAAAAAATATTCAACTGATCATCAGCAGCGATGCCCATAAGCCTGAAGAAATCAGCGGGCATTATGAACAGACTTTGGATGTGCTTAAATCATTGGGCGTAAGAGAATTATGCGTCTTTGAAGAGGGATGCTTTTCCCCCAGATCCATCGGATCCTTCTTTGCCTGAGGCTGATTGTTTTGGCAAAACCTCCATCCAACTATGAACTTTTATTCGGTTAAAACCGTTACTTTTGCACACAGAAAAAACAACCAAAAAATAGCAGATTATGAGTAAAATACGCGTAGCAATCAACGGATTCGGAAGAATCGGCAGGCTTACATACAAAGCAATGCTGCACAATGAGAAGATGGAACTTGTGGCAATAAACGACCTTACCAATGCCGCTACCCTGGCACACCTGCTGAAATACGACTCGGTACATGGCAGATTTCCGGGCGAAGTATCCCATGAAGGAGATTTCCTGGTAGTAAACGGCAACCAAATCAGGGTTTATGCTGAAAAAGATCCAGCAATGCTTCCCTGGAAAGAATTAAATATTGATGTAGTAGTTGAATCCACCGGTGTTTTCAGGAGTCGTGATAAGATCAGCAAACACCTCGAAGCCGGTGCAAAAAAGGTGGTGCTTACGGTTCCTTCCAAGGCCAAAGAAGATGTAGATGCAACCATTGTTTTAGGCGTGAATAATGAGATGCTGAATATGGATCAGAAGATCCTTTCCAATGCATCCTGTACCACCAATTGCCTTGCCCCTGTAGTAAAAGTGCTGCATGAAAAATTCGGCATCGAGCACGGCCTGATGAATACCATTCACTCTTATACCAACGATCAGATCATCCTGGACGCTCCCCACTCCGACCTGCGCCGTGCCAGGGCTGCTGCCATGTCAATTATTCCAACCTCTACCGGAGCAGCCAAAGCAGTAGGTTTGGTGATCCCCGAACTGAATGGAAAATTACACGGAATGGCTCTCAGGGTTCCTACTCCTGATGGATCGCTGGTAGATCTCACCGTTAAGCTCAACCGCTCTGTTACCAAAGAGGAGATCAATGCTGCCATGAAAGAAGCTGCCGAAGGCCCTTTGAAAGGAATCCTCCAGTATAACGAAGACCCCATCGTAAGCGTAGATATCATTGGAAATCCACACTCCTCTATTTTCGACGCAGAGCTTACCACCGTGATGGCCGGCAACTTCGTGAAGGTGATTGCCTGGTACGATAATGAATTCGGATATTCGAACCGGGTTGTAGACCTCATTGGTTTGATTGCCTGATCGTTATAAAACACATCAGGAAGGCGGGAAATTCCGGAAAGGATTTCCCGTTTTTTTTTGCCAGGATTTAAAAAGCCGCTATCTTGGCACTGCCAATGATCCTTATTTTTATAATCCTGAAACAACGAACACGATGAAATGGTTTTTGGCCGCTATAACAATAATCTTGCTTCCCGGATGTAATGTATTGTTGACAAGTGTATTGCATAAAAGTGGAGAAAAAGCACTGGCCGAAAAACGATACATGGAGGCAGCAAAGATATACGATAAGGTTTTGGTAATGGATCCATCTTCCGATATTGGTTACCTCAACAGGGGAGTTGCCAGGCTAAATACAGGAGATACTACCGGAGCATTGGAAGATTTCAAGGGTGCAAAAGCCATCAATCCAAACAATGCCATTGCTCTTTCCAATCTGGGCTCCATTTATAATCTTTACGGTAACTATACTGAAGCAGAAAAGAATTTAACCAGGGCACTGGAAATAGATCCGGAGTTAAAAGAAATCTATCTTCATAGAGGAGCGGCACGGCTGAATCAATCGAAGATGGAGGAAGCCCTGAAGGATCTTAATAAAGGGCTTCTGTATTTTCCTGACAATCCTGGCGGTTTGCATAACCGGGGGGTTATTTTTATGGAAATGAAAAGGTATGATCTGGCGGAAAAAGATTTTTCCAGGTCAATTGCTTTAATGCCAGAATTGTTATTGTCATTCAGTAAGCGGGGTTTGGTGCATGTTGAATTAGAGAACTATCCCGAGGCAATGCAGGATTTTAATCACTGTTTGGCTAAAGAGCCAAAGGATTACCTGGCCCTGATGGGAAGATGCTGGCTTAACACAATCCAGCAACAGTACGATAGCGCATACACGGATGCTGAAACACTTGTAAAACTTTACCCCGATTCCAACCACGTATACTATAGGCGTGGCGCCGTATGGGCCGGAAAGGGAATGCTTGAGCCGGCGTTGAGGGATTACAATAATTACATCCAAAGGGATTCTGCATATAGCATTGCCTGGCTTGACAGAGGGAAGATCTATTATAAGTTGTCGAGAAAAGACCTTGCCTTGAGCGATGTAAACCGGGCTATTCAACTCGACTCAACAGAATCTGAGAGCTGGGTCTTTCGGGCAGCATTAAAACTCGATCCTGAAGATTACCATGGAATAATGATTCATAAAATCGACTCTGTGGATTTCCAGGAGGCGATGGAAGATCTGAACAAGGCCATTTCCTGCGGGGGCAGCAATCCCATGATCTATGTTTTGCGTGCTTATATCAGGTCACAATTTGGAGATTATCACGGTGCTATCCAGAATATGGAAATGATCCCAAAACTCGGGTTGCAGATTCCCGAGAAATATTATTTCTGGAGAGGCAGTTTTTACTTCGGTCTTAACGAAGAAGAAAAGGGACTTATCGATTATTCAAAGCACATATCCCTTTACCCTGATGACAAAGAGGTATATCTTGCCAGAGGAAAATATTATCTGGAAGTGGACGAATATGACCTTGCATGCGACGACTTTTCAAAGGTGATAAGTATCGATCCAGGGAATGCAGATGCCTACTGGTTAAGGGTTGATTGTTATGATGAAGAGAAGGATCTGGAGAAGGTACTGGCAGACCTGAAGATGGCTACCAGCATGAAGCCTTCAGAATCAGAGCCTTTTTTAATGCTTGCTGAGTATTTTGCAGATGAAAAAAAAGACTACAGAGCTGCCATTCAGGTACTTGAGCGAGGTCAGGAATTGTTTTCAAAGGATATGGAGATTGCCTTGATGATAGGAGACATGAAAAACCTGCTCAGGGATCGGGATGGGGCATGCAGAGCCTGGAAAAGAGCCGTCGATCTTGGCTCTGAAGAAGCTATGCAGAAGATGTTCAGGTACTGCTTTTAGATTATATAGCCCTGATTACTTATTCCAGTATTCAACTGTAAGGTTCTTGCCGTCGAATACAGCGTAACTGCGGGTATTGATCCATTCCCCCACATTGATGTAGCGGCTTCCGCTTACAGGAATATCCAATGTAATATGACGGTGGCCAAAGATGAAATAATCCGCCTGGTTGCTTTTCAGGTAATCCTTGATGAAGAGGATAAGAAATTCTTTGTCTTCACCCAGGAAAACATCTTTGCGGTATGAGTTTGCTTTCCGGCTTTTTGCAGAGAAACTCCTCGCCAGAAAAAAACTGAAGTTGGGATGCAATCTGGCAAATAACCACTGGAAAAATTTTTCCGAAAACACCCATTTCATGAGCTTGTACCCTTTGTCATCCGGCCCCAGTCCATCGCCGTGCCCGATGAAAAACACCTTACCATCGATGGTATGGGTTACAGGCTCTTTGTACATTTTAATACGCAGTTCCTCTTCCAGATAGCCGAAAGTCCACATATCGTGGTTTCCCGTGAAATAATGGATTTCGATCCCGGCATCAGAAAGCTCCGCGATTTTTCCCAACAGCCTCACGTGCCCTTTGGCCACAACACTGCGGTACTCAAACCAGTAGTCAAAAACATCTCCTAAAAAATAGATGGCACGCGCATCTGCTTTAATATGGTCAAGCCATGCTACAATTTCCCGCTCCCGATCAAGGCTTGCCTGATGTGAGGGTACCCCTAGGTGAAAATCAGAGGCGAAATAGGTTTTTTGGCGGTGCTCCAATGGCTATGGTTAAGGGGTTCCTTATGCAAACATACGAAAATAATCAAAGCTTCACTTTGCCGGGCAATGTAAGCGGATTTAAGGCATGCAGGTTCAGCACAAAACGTACGGTACGAATATAGGAATCAGGGATCTGGTTCAGCTTTTCCCTGTCGCGAATGGCTGCAGACTCGAAAAAAGGGAAGGGCAGGTACAACTCTGCAACATCACGTAAAATGATGATTTTTACCCCTGAGCTGAATAGAAAAATCCCTTTGAAATATTTTTCCTGGGTGTCGTCGGCAAAAACTCCTGCATCCAGAAAAAGCTCTGCCGGAATTCTGCCGGGAAGGGTAGTCCTCAGGTTCAAGGTAAACATCCAGCGATCGGTGTTTCCAACCGTAGTGGCACGTTTAAAGCCTCCATCCGAAAGATAAAAATGGTGAGCTAATAACCCATCTGCATCATTTCTTCCCAGATATAGCTGGTCGAAAAGTGGGTCGTGTGGCCGAAATACATTTTTCGTCTGCATGGCTACTCCACTGGTAGTAAAACGATAATCCCAGGGCAGTTCACCCGAAGGTTTCAACACCACTGCACCGGCAAATCCGCGTACCGAAAACCCTTTTCCAGCCTTCCTGTAGGGTACTTTCCAGTTTCCTTCTGCAAATACCCGCATCATGTCGTCCGATTGCTGAAGAGCCACCATCGACCGGAATGGGAGCTCAACATCACCGTTTTTATAGCGCCAGGCAAGTTCATTTACATACCACTGGCTATGATGATCCCTTTTCCAGATATTTTCAGCCGTATCAATCAGCGATGCCTCTTCACGGTCTGCCAGGATACAGCGATAGGAAAAACGATGACGGATGGTGGATTCCTGAAAACGTTGTTTTGTAATGTGCAGGGTAAGGGAAGGAACCAATCGCTGATAGGAAGTTACGGTTGGCTCGTTGACAAGTCCGTATCTTTTTGCCTCAAACCCTGCTTCAATCCTGTTGAAAGGGCCTGCCAGGGGGCGAAATGTGTGAAGGATTCTGAAAACCCCGGACACCTCCCGGTTCAGAAAACCGTACATCGGCATCAACAGGTATTCTGTCGAAGGTCTGATGAGTGGATTGGAATAGATGGACAAACCTGCCATGAAACCATTCGCCTGATTCCAGCCCACTACCGGAAAATATTGAAGTTGTGTGCGTCGCATGTCGGGCAGGGCTACACCCAAAGTGAGCCGGGGTTTTTCTATGCGCTTAAAAACACCTTGGGTTCTGATGGTATTGTTTGTGCGGCGGAGCTCAGGTAGCTGATATCCCGGATCAATTGTGACCCGCTTAAAGGTATGGCCGGAATCGGGTATCAACATCGTTATTGTTCCTTTATGCCCTTTTATCCATTGGGTTCGGTTTCCGGCAGGTGCATAAAGAGTAATGGGATACGGGGTAATGGATTGGCTGCAGTTCTTCAGGGTTAAAGCATATCCATCAGGGGTCTTCCGGCAACTTTTCAGGGCATAGTCCGGAAGGCCGGTCTCTGTTAACAGCGACCGGAACATGTCAGCGTGTTCTCCAATACCGGGTTGTTGCTCCAAATACTCAAAGAAATCGTGGTAATCCGGATATCGACCATTCCATTCGGAAAAGAATCGTTGCATCGTTGCATCGAAAACCTCTTCACCCGTTACCGATGCAAGAATGCCAAATGCCATGGCACTCCTGATCTGTCCGGAAGCCACCATATTCTTTCGGGTGAAATGCTCGGCCCATTCCGATGCCGGCTGCCATTTCTCATCCTGTAACCATCCGAACCTGAAATAATCAAGACGGGAAACCGGATGACTCTTCATCCCGGCAATATTCAGCCGTACCATCGTATCGAGTAACAATCCCTGAAGGGTAAGGGTATCGCGGTACTGCTCCCTGAGGAACCGATCTGTATAATACCCGGTCAATCCTTTGTGAAACCAGTAATTTTTATTCCTTTCCAGAGAAAGTGAGATGCCGAACCACTGGGCCGCAACCTGCCTTATGATTTCTCTTTCCAACAACTCTGTCGAGAATACTGAACCGATACGGATCAGACCGGGATGGGATGAGCCACCACTGCTCCAGGGAGTCTGTACTACAGTTAGTTGACTGTATGGATAGGCCCCTGCACATTCTGCCATGAACTCCAGTGCCTCTTTGATGTATTCAATGGACCGACTCCAGAAAGCAGCTTCGTAGGATGTGAAATAGAGTTGCAGTCTGATCCATTGGCCTGTAGATTCCAGCCGAACACTATCGCTTAGGTAATAAAACCTTTTATCGGCACAGAAGGCAAAATCCTCTGCATCATCCAGCGTAAACACCAGTCGTTTGGTTTTTTGTGCCGAAACAGGGAAAGGAGCCTGATCTTTCCGCCCCCATCGGTTCATTTTACGGGTTTTTTCTTCAAGATTCCCAAGCCATTTTTCTTCCTCCTGATCTTCTGACAGAGCACCCGAAACAGCAACAACATAATTTTTGGGCAAGGTGAGGGAAACCCTGAAGCTGCTACGAGAGCCTCTTGACGCTCCGTCTATGTACATCGGATCATCCTTCCATCCTGAGCTATCCCGTAAAACCGGTTTTGGAAACCATTCCGAGAGAAAATAGGATTGAGAACTATGACCTAACAAACCTGTGTTTCCCAATGGCACCGATACCTTGAAGAATATCAGTAATGTTATGGATGAATCGGGCATCAGAGGCTTTAAGAGCGGAACATCGCAGTACCCGTTATCGAATAGGTCATACTCCCATCTCAATGCTTTCCCCTCTGTTCTGAAAACAAGTCCCGAAATTTCTCCCTGCTGCTCTTTTGGGGCATATGCCAGGGTGGTATTTCCCAATCGTGAAAGCTGTCGGGCATATACGGAGCCAGGCTGTAAAACATTGGGATACAACCGGAACCAGATTGAACGCAGCGTATCCAAGGTGTGATTTCTGTATATCAGCGAGTCAGTGCCAATAACAACATGCCTTACATCATCCAGCTCTGCCGAAATATGATGCTGAATATCCGGTTGTGCATTCATTCCGGTACTAGAAAGCAACAAGACAATAAAACCCAGGCACACCATCCTGAACTGAGAAGCGTTTGAAATGCAGCGAGGAGGAAGTGAATACATAAAGGGGTGTTATTGGGGGATGTTTTCGGGAATAGCCTGGGGGGTAGTGCCGGACTGTAACAACAGCTGGGGTAATCGCGTCGACAGCTGCTGAACGGTAAGTGAGCGGCTAAGGATCTTTCCATCTCTTCCGATCAGCAACAACGAAGGTATCTGATCTGCATTGTAGGTTTTTACTATTGCACTTGTAGCGAAAAGATGGGTCCAGGGGAGTCTGTCGATCTGAATGGCATTGTAAAGCAACTGTTTGTCTTCTCCGGTATAGATGCCGAATATTCTGAATCCTTTGGCACTGTTTAGCTTGTAAATTTCTGTGAGCTGCAGGTTGATGTCCCAGCACTCCTTCTTGCGGGCATCCCAGAAATAGAGCAGCACAATATTTCCCTTAACGGCATCCAGGCTAACCCGTTCACCGGAGGTGCTGATCAGGTCAACAGGAGGTGCATCCATGCCGGCAGTCAGCAGACCTTCACGAACCCACCAGTCAGCATTCTCTTTTCGATATTCCTCATTGCGTTTCACAAGATCTTTTACATGGATATTGTTGGGATATCTGGCTGATAAGGTGGTGCCCAGTCCAAAAAACAAGGACGAATCATTTTTCAGGGAGAAAACGGGGCCTCCGGGACCTAAAACCTGATACACAGCAATAATAGAAGCCGGAGATTCCGGATAATTGGCTATAAAACCGGCAAGCCACCCTTTATATTCTGTCTGAAACAATCCTGCAAGACTGTCTAAAACCCTCTTCTGTTCCATCTTATCCGGAGCATATTCCATCTTGTGCCAAACGTTGCCAAGGGAGTCTAACCTGCTTCTTGCATGTAATTTCTGTTTTTCAAGCTCCTGCAGCAATGCAGATGCTCCTGATCCCCTTACCTCATATTCTTCGCCGAAACGGGCTGCGGAAGTGTATATCTCAACCTGCTCATTCTTTTCAACAGCAACCATAATGGGTCTGGATGATCCCTTTTTCAGAAGGAAAAAATCGAAATCTTCTGTTTTTATCGAAAAAGTTGCTTCTCCCTGTTCGTCGACCCGGGCGCTGTCTGTCATCACAAGATCTTCCAGCGTAACTTTTTCCAGCCACACGGTTTCTCCGAGGCTCCCTTTCATCTTAAGCCTGAGGGTGGCATTGGATGATTCATCGCCTCTGCGGCAACTGATGGATGCCAAAACCACCAATATTACTCCCAGAGGAATTCTTAACCTGTTGATAAACAATAATATAATTTGATTCATAATTCCTGTTCTTTCGATGCGAATTTACACCTTTTCACCGACAGGGTGCCGTATTGAATGTTTACCTTTGCAACCGGACAATAATCTGTGAGATATGCACAAGAAAGCGTCGGAGAATTTTGAGCGTTTACTGGCAATTATGGACGATTTGCGCGGCCAATGCCCCTGGGACCGGGAGCAAACACTAGAGTCGCTGCGGTATCTGAGCATCGAAGAAACCTACGAGCTTTCAGATGCAATTCTGGAGGGGAATATGGATATGGTGAAGAAAGAATTGGGAGACTTGTTGCTGCACATTGTTTTTTATGCAAAAATTGGAGAAGAGCAGGGCTCTTTTTCCATTTCCGATGTCATTGAGTCCATAAATCATAAACTGGTACACCGCCACCCGCATATATACGGGGATGTGCAGGCAAACGATGCCGATACAGTGAAAAACAACTGGGAAAGAATTAAGCTCGGAGAGGGGAAGAAGAGCGTGCTGGAGGGGGTTCCCATGTCGTTGCCGGCCATGGTAAAAGCCTACCGTATACAGGAGAAAGTACGTGGCGTGGGGTTCGATTGGGAAAATACCTCACAGGTGCGTGAAAAGGTGTTTGAAGAATTCAGGGAGTTGAGCGAAGAGCTCGAAAAAGGGGACTCGGCAGCAGCGAAAGCCGAAGGGGAATTTGGAGATTTGCTTTTTGCATTGATTAATTATGCAAGGTTTATAGGGGTAAATCCCGAGGACGCTTTGGAGAAGACCAACAGGAAATTCATCAGACGTTTTAAACACCTTGAACAACGTGCTCACCAGGATGGGCGAAAGCTTCACAACATGACCCTGGCTGAAATGGATGTTTGGTGGGAGGAAGCCAAAGCCAAAGAATGATATCAGGATGAGCATTTCAGAAATTGAGGATAAGGTTAGAGC